>DASQJL010000117.1 GCA_035631035.1 Candidatus Binatia bacterium
GACGCATCAGCGCCATGGATGGCGCTTTGGGGGTCGCCATGATCCGACATATCGTTCTCGCCGCCGCCCTGGGCGCGCTGCTGGCCTGGGCCGATCCTTCCTTTGCCACGGCATTTCTTACCGAAGTCGTCGATCCGTCCCCGGGCGCGAGCGGCACGAGCCTCGATCTCGATGCGCAGGGAAGGCCGCATATCACGTACTCCCTGGGAACTTCGCTTCGCCATACCTTCAAGTCGAGCGGAGGCTGGGTTTCAGAGACGGTTCCGGGCGTCGCCTACGCCGGCCGGCGCTCGCTGGCGATCGGCCCCACGGGTGAGCCGATCGTCAGCTATTGGTCGCCCTCCGGCAGCCTCAACCTGGCGATCAAGTCGGGCGGCACGTGGTCGAGCCAAGTCGTCCACATGTTCGGCGGCGCCGGCGATGCGCTGACGCTGGACGCCGCGGGAAATCCGCACATCGTGTCCTATCTCGGAAGCGGATCCCTGGTCCACAGCTACCGATCGGGTGGAGCCTGGGTCAATCAGGTGATCACATCCACGGGGGGACAGCCGCCGCTCGACATGTGCATCCTGATCGACTCCCAGGCCCGCCCGCACATCGCGGCGGAGCAGTTCTACGGCAGGCAGGTCTTCCACTCGTACGAAGGGGACGACGCCTGGGTCAAGGAAGTCATCGACGAGACGCCCGCAGGCGCGCAGCCGATGCACTCCGTTTCGCTCGCGCTGGACTCGCTGGACCAGCCGATCGTCGCGTTCACCGACGCATCCAACTCCCTGGAGTTCGCTCGAAAGACGGCGGCGGGCTGGAGCCTCGAGGCGGTGCCCGGCACGACGTTCGGCCAGTACACGAATCTCGCCCTTGGCGCGCAGGGTGCGCCGCACATCATGTACAGCGATGGTTCTCTTCGGTACGTCACGCGGCCGGGTTCCGAATGGGTCGTCGAGACGGTGGCCGACGGCGGGAGCGGCGCGTGCATGAAGCTGGACGCCTCGGGCGTGCCACACGTGGCATACTCCGGCAGCCGTGGCATCCAGTACTCGCATGCGATCCAGTGCAACCTGGTCTTCGGGCCGAACACCGTCAATCCCCAGCTCCACGGAACCTGGATCACCGCCTATCTCGAGTCGGCGGACTTCGCGATCGCATCCGTGGATCCGGCCACGATACGGCTGGAGCGCGCTGTCGCCTGCGAGCCGAAGTTCGCGACGATCGGCGACCACGATGCCGACGGTGTCCCGGATCTCATGGTCAAGTTCCGGACGGACGATGTGAGGCCTCTGCTCGCGTCGGGACCCGCGTCGCTGGCCATGACCGGACGACTCGCAACGGGAGAGGAGTTCAAGGTGGACGGAGCGATCCGGCTGGTCGACGCGCCGATCGCGGCCGCCGGCCTCTCGCTCCGGATCCTGTCGGCGCCGGGCGCGTCCCAGGTCGAATACGTGCTGGAGAGCCCCCAGGGTCGGAGTGCTCGGCTTCAGGTGTTCGACGTTCGCGGTCGGCGGGTCCGAAGCTGGGACGACACGCCATCCCAGGCGGTCCATGGATGGGACGGCAGGAGCTCCGAAGGCAGCCGCGTGGGCTCTGGCGTCTACTTCCTGCTCGCCGAGGCGGACGGCCAGCGGGTTTCGAAGCGGCTCGTGGTGAGTCGCTAGGGGCGTGATCGGCACTCTGGCCGGAGCGGTCGGTGTCCTTTTGTTGGCCGCGACACCTCACCCCGTTGCATCCCCATGGCGAACCATCCAACCTGGCGTCGAGTACGCGCGGTTTGACCTGCCGAACGCTCTCAACATCGGAGAGGGCCGGCTCCATGTCGTACGCATCGACCCGCGGGTCGCGCGACTCGAGGCGGCGCTCGCCTCGGAGCACGGTGGCGGACCGCGCGCGGCCGCCGACTGGTGCCGGGAACAGCGGCTTGCGGTCGCGATCAACATGGGCATGTATCAGTCGGACGGCGTGACGAACGTCGGCTACCTTCGCTCGGGCTCCCGCGCGAACAACGGCACCTGGAACGCGTACCGCTCGGTTCTCTTCCTCCGGCCGCGACAGGGCGGCCATCCGACGGCCCTGTGGGTCGATCGCGATTCGGACACCGGAGCGCCGCGTGGAGCGGGCGACTATGGACTCGTCGTTCAGAACCTCCGGCTCATCCGAAATCCGGGGCGAAGCGTGTGGCAGCCCACCGGCAAGCGATGGAGCGAAGCCGCCGTGGGCATGGATGCGGGCGGGCGGCTCCTCTTCCTCTTCGCGCGCTGCCCGCTCTCGATGGCCGAGTTCAACCGCGCCGTCCTGGCCGCCCCGCTTCACCTGACGCGGGCGATGCATGTCGAAGGAGGGCCCGAAGCATCCCTTTCCATCCACGCTGGGGGCATCGACCTGGATCTCTGCGGGAGCTATGAGACCGGGTTTCATGAGGACGATTCCAACCACCGGCAGTGGCCGATCCCGAACGTGCTGGGCGTGAAGCGCGTGCCATAGCCGTCCGGGTGTCCCGCGAAACAATTCCGGTTCCTTTTCCGTCTTTGAGACGTTCTACGTGTATAGGAGATGGGGAGCGCTGCTCCCTGTGGGGAAGGAGCCGTCATGGCACTCATCGTTCGAAATCAAAACGGAATCACGATCCTGACCCCCTCCGGGATGCTTCTGGGGGGCAAGGAGACCGACGAGTTCGAGGAGAAGATCACCGAGCTGGACAAGGCCGGAGACCGGATGCTGGCGCTGGACATGAGCCAGACGACCTTCATGACCAGCATCGCCATCGCCGCGGTCGTCCGCGCGCACATCAGCTACTCCAAGCGCGGCGCGCAGGTCAAGATCTGCGGACTGGACAAGCACATCCGCCACATCTTCGCGATCACCAAGCTCGACTGCGTCTTCCGGGAGAACCTGCACGACACGCTGGAGCAGGGGCTGGCGGGTTTTCGGGGAATCGCGCCGGGGCCGGCTGGGGCGGAGGCGCCACGCACCGCTTCGCCGGCGATCCCGCGCACCGCTTCGGCGGCCTAGGGGATCACCACTCGAGGCGGGCCGCCAGCCGGAACGGGGTCTCGTTCTCCACGCCCACGTTCCGGTGGTCCTCGTTCTTGAAGCTCGCGTAGCCCACGGTTCCTTCCAGGCGGAGCATGCGGCTCGGCGTCCAGGTGAGCCGGGCCGCGACCCGGGCGTCGCGCTCCACGACCCCCGAGAGCGCGCCGGCGTCCACCTTGCCCTGCTCGCGCAGCCAGGCGTCGCCGATGAAGCCCTCCCCCTTGCGCCGCAGCTCGCCGCGCAGGCGGAACTCCCAGTTCGCGCCATGCTCGTAGGTGGCCTCGGCCGCGAACAGCATGACGTCGGGGCCGTAGACGAATCCGATCGGGAACCCCTGGAAATCGAAGTTGTGCCCGTGCCAGGCGGAGTAGGTGTAGTTGTTCACGCGGTTGTACTCGAGCGATAGCGTCGCCGCTCGCTCCGTCGCCACGCCCGCGCCGCCCCCGCCTCCGCCCCCGAGCAACCACCGCTCCTCCGCGCCCGCCTGCCATCCGATCATGTCCGGCTTGTAGTCGCTCGAGAACGAGATGTCGTCCACCAGGAACTCGCCCCAGAGCCGGTAGCCGCGGCGCACGTTCCAGGCGAGGTCCACGGCCAGGAGCACGTTGTTCTTGGAGAGCGCGAGCCCGGTCGTGTCGCCCGGGACCGCGCCGTCGGGCGCGGACTTGGGGCGCTTCTCCCAGAAAGAGTAGGGCACGACCGGAATGCTGTAGAGGAGCGCCTGGCTCGTGCCGTCGAACCGCGCCAGCTCGGTGACTCCGAGCCGCATGTCGAGGAGACTCCACTCCAGCCGGTGCCCGGCGAGGTAGGTCTGCGGGCCCGGGTCCAGGAGCGCGACAAAGGACTGGCCGCGCCATTTCCGCGCAAACCCCGCCTCCAGGCGGACCATGTCCAGCGGGGGAGCCGCGTCGGAGAGCGCGAGCGTGCCGTCCCTCCCGGGCCCCCAGCGCAGCGAGGCGTGGCCCACCAGGACCCGCAGGCGCGCGAGCTTCACCTCGGCGTAGGCCTCGTCCATCCAGGAGTTCAGGTCCACCCCCTCGATGACCGAATTCAGGCGGCCGAAGTTGGGCGTGCCGCGGCCCCCCTGCGACGCGGTGCCCTCGTAGCCGTCGAAGACGAAGATCGTCGTGGAATCGAACGCCGCCACGACCTGCGCGCCGACGCGGTAGTCCCGATTGATGTCGGGGCGGTTCTTCGGATCGTCCTCGTACGCCAGCGAGACGTACGGCGAGACGGTGGCCACCTCGGTCGAATCGTCCCGGATGGTGAGAAAGGGCGCGTGCGCTCCGGGCGCCTGGGGGTCGACCCGGCGCCGCGCGCGGATCATCGCCGGATCGCCGGCCGAAGACGGGTACTCCACGACCAGGGAGTTCAGGTACGCCAGGATCTCCTGCACGCGGAGGGGCCTTGTGGAGAAGGCGATCGGCGCCCGGTCGTAGCTGGCCATGAGGCGCTCGAGATCGCGATAGACCGGGCTGGAGACGGGCACCCGCTCCTGGGGAAGGTAGCGGGCGAACGCCGTCCCGGGCGCGAAGGTCAGCGCCGCCGCGACCGCCGCCGCACCGAGAATCGCCCGTCCCTGGCCCACGCGTCCCATGGCGGGACAGAGTAGCCGCGGCCCCGCCGGGTGTCCACGCGGGAAGGGGGTTGCGGTCGCCCCGGCCGGGTGTAGACTTTCGGCCTACCGCCGATCCAAGGGAAGCCGACCATGCCAACGCTCGAAACGTATCGTTCCGGCGACCGCGCCGCATTGCTCGCGATTTTCGACGGGAACACGCCCCGCTTCTTCGACGCTCACGAACGGGAATCGTTCGTGGCGTTCCTGGACCGTCCTCAAGGCGACTTTCGCGTGCTGCGCGATGACGAGCGGACGATCATCGGCTGCGGCGGGGTCATGGTCGACGACGAGGGAACGGCGAGCCTGGTCTGGGGGATGATCGCGCCGCCGCACCAGGGAACGGGGTTCGGCTGGTGGATGGCGCTGGAACGGCTCTCCTGGATCGCGGCGATGCCGGAGGCGCGGCGCGTGATCCTGGACACGAGTCAGGAGACGGCCGGGTTCTACGTCAAGCTGGGGTTCCGGACGGTGTCGGTGCTGCCCGACGGCTACGGACCGGGCCTCCACCGCCACGACCTCGAGCTGCCGGTGGACGACGCGTTTCGGAAGCGGTTCGGGACGGGCGCCACCCACGGACGCCACGAGCGGCCTTTCCGCGAAGCTACTCTTCCCGAGCCTCGCTCCACGCACGCCTGAGATCGCCGCGGCGCATCCGCGCCGCGCGCTCCAGGTGCCCCATCGCGCTTCCCACCGAGAGCGTCAGCTCGCGATCGCGCGCGGGCACCGACCTCGCGTACTTCCGCAGGCGGCGCAGGAGCATGACCGCGTCCTGGTGCTCTCCGAGGAAGTCTTGGAGCCCGGCGAGCCGCTTGGCGCGGCGCGACGACCTGGGCCCGCCCGTGTCGCCGAAATACTCGTGCGCGTAGCGCGCCCGCTTGGCGGCGATGCGGAACGCGTGCAGCGAGGGCTGGTCCACGAGCCGCTCGGCCTCCTCGTAGGCGGCCGCCAGCGCGCCCATGCGCTCGGCGATCAGCCGGGGTGCCACGGTGTAGGCGGGGGTGCCGCCGGCCGGGATCTCCTCCCCTGCCGGCGCCGGCCCCGCGATCCAGGCGCGCGCCCGCTCGAGGAACGCCGCGTAGCGCTCGGAGTCGAGCCGCTCGATCAGGCGCACGCGCATCCGGGAGCGCTCCAGCTCGAGCGAGTGGCGGAAGATGCGCCATGCGGGAATCTCGAGATCGGGGGCATCGGCGGCCAGGTCCGCCACGTGCAGGAGTGCTACGTCGCGGTCGCGCACGCGCCCCAGCCCGCGCCCGATCCAGCGGAGATCGTCGGCGAACTCGCGGCGCGGGTGATCGGGGATCGCCGTCTCGAACAGGTCGAGCGCGGTGCGAAGGCGGCGGGAGGCCACGCGCATGTCGTGGAGGTATTCCGGATCGATCCCCAGGCGCGTGCCCGGCTCGTTCCAGATCATGCGCCCGAACTGCTTCGCGAACATCTTGTGCGCGACGTCGGTGAGGCGGTCGGCGGGGTGGACCGCGTAGCCGCGCTCGTCGCGCTCGGGGGCCCGGTCGCCCGCGGCCGCCAGCGCGGTGGCGAGCTTGGACGCGACGTTCGCCTCGACGCCGAGCGCCGTTTCGACGGCGCGGCGCGCCTCGTCGAGGGCCGCGTCGAGGTGGGGCCGCGCGGCGCGCTCCTCGGGACGCTCGCGGAGCCGCTCGAGCGCGGGCTCCTCTTCGGCCAGCTCGATCTCCACTTCGTCGAACGCGACGGGCGCGGTGTCGGAGCCGTTCATCGCGTTCACGTGGTCCACGGTCAGGGAGCCCAGCGCGGTGTCGCCGCGCAGCCATCCGAAGCACTCGCGGTCGTTGCGCAGCCGCGCCCGCACGCGGAGCCGCTCCAGCACGTGAAGCCCGTGGAGCGGCTGGAGGAGGGCCGCGACGTGCCCGGGCGACAGCATCGCCCAGGGCGGATCGCCCTCGGGCGCCTCCTGGCTCCACTCGGTGCGCACGAGCGCCTTGTCGCTGGCGGAGCGGATCGTCTTGGCTTCCAGCTTCACGCCGCCCGCGCCCGCGCGCAGGCGCAGCGCGAGGCCCGCGCGGTAGAGCGCCCAGTCTTCCGTGTCGAGGTAGCGGTCTTCGTGGGCGAGGGAAGGGCCCGGCGTCAGGCGGAAGCCGGCGGATTCCACGGCTTCGCGGACGCGCTCGGCGCCGACTCCCTCCGGGAGCCGGAATTTGATTTCGCGCTCGATCATGGGCACGGTGTCGTCCTTGCGCGGTCGCGTCCGTGCGGCGCGTCGTTGAGGCGCTGCGGGTCTTTTGGCCGGCGCCCGAGCGGCTCCGGCCGGCGTCAGTCCCGGGGCGTCAGTCCTTGGCGAGGAGGCGAAGCGCGCCCGGCTGGATCAGCCACTCGAGCGTTCCCGCGCCGGCCGCCGGCCGGTCGGGGAACGCGAGGCGCGCCACGGCTCCCTTCTTGAATTCGATCGCGGCCAGATCGCCGCCGCCCACGAGCAGGTAGGAGGTGAGCCCGCTCAGGTGCGGCTCGTGCCCGACCACCGCGATCCCGCCGTCTCCCTGCGCCGCGATCGCGTTGGCCGTCTGCTCGAAGGGCGTCTCCGGCCGCAGCTCCTCGACGATCGTGATCTCCAGATTCTTGGCCACGGCATCGCGCAGGATCTCGGCCGTCTGCCGGGCGCGCAGGAGGGGGCTCGACGCGATCCGTTTCAGCTTGAGCCCCAGCTCGGAGAGTCCTCGCGAGGCCAGGCGGAACTTATGGATCCCCTCCGGCGAGAGGGGCCGCTCGTCGTCGTCGGGAAAGGCCGGATCGCCCCGGTCGACCGCGATGGCGTGCCGCACGATGTAGAGGTCCATAAGTGTAAGTGTGACAGGGCTTGAGGGGCCGGTCAACGTCTCTCGGATCGCCTGTTCTGGCCGGGTGTTAGAGTGGTGTCATGAGAACCAGAACGGGGGTGGCCCTGCCCGTTGCGTCGACCGTCGTTCTATCCCTCGCGCTGTCGCTCGCGGCGTTCACCGGCTGCGGAACGAAGCACGAACTCACGTCTCCCACACCCGGCACGCCCACACCCGAGACCCAGCTGACCGGGGTGTTCGTGGGGAGCGCCGAGAACGGGCTTCTCGACCTGACGATCGATGCCGGATCCCTCGCCATGCCCGCAGACACCACGGTCTCCGCGTCGGGCGTGATGAGCCAGGATGGCGGCGGTGTCGTGAACCTGACCGGAACCTACGACGCGGGGACCGATTCGCTCCGGCTGAGCGGCCAGGGCTACGAGCTGGCCGGACTCTATCTCGACGGCGGCGCGCCCATCCGGGTCGAGGGACGCTATACCGGTCCCTCGGGCAACGGCCGGTTCACCGCGCTGCCGGGCCGCAGGCCTTCCGCGGTCCACGCCTTCTGTGCGACCTACGAGGACTCGGCCGCCACGATGTGGGGCACGCTGAATCTCGCGGTGGCGGGAAACGGCGTGGCCGGATTCGAAGTCGCCGACGGAGACACGGCGGTCGTCGCCGTGCAGGGCACCGCCGCGGGGACCGCCGGTACGACGCGGTCGCTCGCCTTCGCCGGAGCCGAGTTCATCGGCAGCGGAAGCTGGAACACCTCGACCGGCCATGTGGCCGGCGTGTGGGCCAGCCCGCGCGGGACCGGCGTGTGGAGCGGCGACCTCTGCATCGCGGGCACGACGGGATCGGAGTGAGATGGGGCTGGCGCCCGGAGCCCGGTACGGAACCTACGAGATTGTCGCCCCGCTCGGCGCGGGCGGCATGGGCGAGGTGTGGCGGGCTCGCGACCTCCGCCTTGGACGCGACGTCGCCATCAAGGCTTTGCCGCAACCCTTCGCGACCGACCCCACGCGCCTGGCGCGGTTCGAACAGGAAGCTCGTTCTCTGGCGGCGCTGAGTCATCCGAATATCGCGGCGATCTACGGCCTCATCGAGACCGATGGCGCACCCCTCCTCCTCCTCGAGCTCGTGGAAGGAGAGACGCTGGCGAGCCGTCTGGAGCGTGGGCCGTTGCCGCCGGCGGAGACGGGGCGCCTCGGACTGCAGCTCGCCGCGGCCATCGAGGTGGCCCACGGTCGCGGTATCGTGCATCGCGATCTCAAACCTCGCAATTTGATGCTGACGCCTTCGGGCTCGATCAAAGTGCTCGATTTCGGGCTGGCGAAGGCCGAGCGTTCGGAGGTCGCGACCGATCGGTCCGCGACGCTCGTCGACAGCATGACCTCTGACGGCACCGTGCTGGGAACGGCTCCCTACATGAGCCCGGAGCAGGTGCGTGGCCTGCCGGTGGATCGCCGCACCGACATCTGGTCGTTCGGCTGCGTACTCTTCGAATGCCTCACCGGGAGTCCCCCGTTCCAGGGGGCGACCGTTTCCGATTTGATCGCCGGCATTCTGGAGCGTGAGCCTGAGTGGCAGCGCGTTCCGCCCGGCACGCCCGGGGCGCTCCGCGAGCTCGTGCGGCGCTGCGTTCGAAAGCGGATGCAGGACCGCCCCCAGGAGATCCGCGAGGTGAGGCTGGAGCTCGAGGTCCTTGCCGCCGGGCGCGCGGCGCCAGGTGTCCGTGGGGGCGCGGAGGAGGAAAAATCGATCGCCGTTCTTCCGTTCGAGCATGCAAGCGGGGCCGAAGACGAGTACTTCGCGGATGGGATCGCCGAGGAGATCCTGAATGCCCTGGCGAAGCTCAAGGGCCTGCGCGTAGCGGCGCGCACCTCGAGTTTCGCGTTCAAGGGACGGCAGGAGGACCTTCGCACGGTGGCCGAACGACTGTCCGTCGCGACAGTCCTGGAGGGGAGCGTGCGGCGCGCGGGGAACCGCCTGCGGGTGACCGCCCGGCTCGTGAGCGCCGGGGACGGTTATCAACTGTGGTCCGAACGCTATGATCGAGAGCTGAACGACGTCTTCGAAGTGCAGGACGAGATCGCGAACGCGATCGCAGGCAAGCTCCAGGTGACGTTCGCGGGAGGGTCCGACCGACTCGCGACCCGCCGTGGGACATCCAATCCCGAAGCGTACGACTGCTTTCTCAAGGGAAAGGCCGTCCAGATCCAACGCCGGTCCATCGATGACGCCATCCGCTGGTTTGAGCGGGCGTTGGAACTGGACCCATCGTACGCGGATGCACTCGCCTGGATGTCGGACTCGTACCGGCTCCTCGGCACGTATGGGGTCGCCCCCTGCTCGGCCGTGATGCCGCGTGCCCGCGATGCGGCAAGCCGGGCGCTTGCGCTCGAGCCCGATCTGGCGGAGGCGCACGCGGTGCTCGCCGATATCGAGATGCAATACGAGCGCGACGAAGCACGGGCCACCCTCACCTGGAATCGGGCGCTCGCGATCGAACCTCGGCACGTGCAGGCACGTTGCGAGCGCGCGCTCTGGCTCTTGGGGTTCGGAGCGTGGGATGCTGCACGTTCCATCGCCGAGGCGGGGCAGGTGCTGGAGTACGACCCGTTGAACGCATGGGCGTGGGGAATGATGTCGTTCCTGTGCGCGCTGGGCGGACGCTTGGAGGAGTCCCTCGAGGCGGCGCTACGCGGCGTCGCGATCGACCCCGCATCCTACTTTGCCCAGTTGAGCGTCCTGCGATGCTACGCCTGGAGCGGCGACCATGCGCGGGCGATCGAGTACGCGCCCCGGGTCCTTGCGATGTCGGGGCGACACCCGTGGGCCCTGGGGACCCTGGCCGGGGCCTATGCGGCGTCGGGGCGCGCCCATGTCGCCCGGGCCATCTACGACGAGCTGGAAGCTCGGTCCCGAATGGAATTCACGTCCCCAATGTGGATCGCGACCGCGGCCGGATTCGCGGGGCTCGACGACGTGGCCATGGATCTCGCCGAGCGTGCTGTGGACCAACGGGAGCCGCTCACGTTGCTGGCGCGGCTTCTGCCCGACTGGGCTCCCCTTCGGAGCCACCTGCGGTTTCCCGCGCTCGTGCAGAAGATGGGGCTGCGCAGCCCTCCCTAATCCGCCGTGCCTTCTCCCGTGAGCCAGGGGCGCTGCGAGTCGCGGAACGACGCTAGCTTGCCGCGCTCCTCGGTGCGCATGTCGTGCAGGTCGGGGTCCTTGGCCGCCGCGCGCTCGTCCTTGTACACGTAGCGGCGCATGCCGCCCGGGACGGCGTGCATGTCGGCGAACTCACCGCCGCGGAGGCGGCCCACCATGGCGGTGCCTTCGTAGACGCAGACGCAGGTGCCGGTGTCCTCGATGATGATCGCGAGCGTCGTGCCCTTGATCTCGACGGCGGCCGTCGGGCTCATCACCGCGAGCTGGACGCCGGGGAAGTTCTTTCCCGTGGTCACCCGCAGCTCGCCGCTTCGCGCGTACAGCTCGGTCCGGCGCCCCAGCCAGCGTCCCGGCGGCGGCGGAAGGGTCATCCGCGTGCCGGGGGAGAGCTGCACCGCCAGCACGCCGTTGCTGCAGAGATCGAGCTCGGCGTTTCCGGTCAGCTCGATCTCGGCGCCGGGCACGAGCAGCCGCCGCATCGCGTCCCGATCGTCGAGGGCCACGGTCTGGCCGTCGACCCGCACCGTGCCGTCGCCGCGCGCGGCGGTGACCCACCACGTGGGTCCGCGATTCAACGAGCCGAAGACGACCACGAGCGCCGCCGCGGCGGCGAGCGAGGCTCCGATCCAGGCCAGCGTCGGCACGCCGCGGCGGCGGCCGCCCGGAAAGTCCGACCGCTTCAAGCGCGGCGAGCCTCCGAGGCGCGTTGGACCCGCGTGCCCGGCGTGCCCCGCATGCCCCGATTCTCCGTTGGCGCGGGGGCGGCGCACGCGCGATCCGGTCACCTCGATCGCGCCCGAGACGAACTCCTGCTTCACCCGCTCGCGGAAGGCGGGGTCGGCGCGGAGCGGCGGGGCCGCGCGAAGGGCGGCGCGGGCGCGCTCGGCCTCGGGACTCAACCGAAGCGCCTCGGCTTCCTGCCGCTCTTCGTCCTGTTCGCTCATAGTCCCGCCTTCTCGAGGGCTTTGCCCAGCTCCGACAGCGCGCGCGAGTACCGCTTGCGCACCGCGGCTTCGTTCAAACCGGTGATCGCGGCGATCTGGTCGTAGCCCAGCCCCTCGTACTCGCGCAGCACCACGACCTCGCGGAGCGGCTCGCGCAGATGCCGCAGCGCCTCCTGAACCAGGCGCGCGCGCTCCGCCGACACCGCGTCGGCCTCGGGGTCGCGCGCGCTCGACGCCAGCGTCTCGGCCAGCCCGGGCGTCGCCTCGAGCGACGCCGCGGTGGCGGTCATCCGGTACGCACCGGAGCGCCAGAGGTCGCGGCACACGTTGGTGGCGATGGCCATGACCCAGGGTCCCGGGTCGCGCGCCACGTCCAGCTGGTGCGCTCCGCGATGGATCTTCAAGAACACTTCCTGCGCGGCGTCCTGCGCCGCGACGGGGTCGCCCAAGAGGCGCTTGAGGAGGGAGAACACGCGATCGAAGTAGGCCTCGAAGAAGTCGCCGAGAGCCTGTGGATCGCGCCGCCTCACGCCCTCCAGGTCCAACCCGGACGTCCGGTCGCTCACAACCCGACCGGCCGCCGCGGCACTCGCGTCCGATTCGTATACGGACGAGGCGCTCTTTTGTCCCGGGGTCCGGGAGGAGGCATCCACGCGGGGAAGCCTACCACAGGGGGTGGCCGAGAGCCGCACCCGGGAGCCGCAAGCCTCGGCCCGTCCCGGGCCCGAGCACCCGACCCTCAGTGGGCCGAAACGCCCGCGAAGCTTGACCCCCGGGGCCCTGGCCCCCACCATGGGGTAATGCCTACGGCTTCAAGGGCTTCCTTCCCGATCCGCTGCGCCGGCATGGACGTCGGCTCCAACGCCATGCGGCTCATCATCGCCGAGTTCAAGAGCCCCACCCGCTACAAGGTGGTGGAGCGGGTCCGGATGCCGGTCCGCCTGGGCGCCTCCGTCTTCAAGACGAACCGGATCGACCCAGAGACCCTGGAAGCGGCGATCGAGGCCTTCCGCCAGTTCCGGAAGACGATGGAGGGGCACGGCGTGGTCGTCCACCGGGCGGTCGCGACCAGCGCCACCCGCGAGGCCAAGAACCGCGCCGCGTTCCTGGAGCGGGTGCACACCGAAACGGGGATCGACCTGGAGCTGATCCGCGGCACCGAGGAGGCGCGCCTGGTCGCGCTGGGGGTGCGGAGCCGGCTCTCGCTGGATCGTGGGATCTCGATGATCCTGGACGTCGGCGGCGGCTCGAGCGAGATCGCGCTCGTGGGCCACGGGGAGATCCTCGTGGTCGAATCGCACGACGTGGGGACGGTGCGGCTCCTGGAGCGCACCGGCCACGCCTCGCACGACAAGACGCTCCACCTGATCCACGCCATTCTCAAGTCCTCGCGCTTTCCGATCCTCGACTTCTTCAAGCGTCGGAAGCTGGCGCGGCTGGTCGGGACGGGCGGGAACATCGAGACCATCGCGACGCTCAACCTTTCCGCGGCGGCTTCCCGGACCGGGAAGAACGGCAAGAACGGCAAGAACGGCAAGGACGCCAAGAGCGAGGAGCGGCCGCCCGCGCGGCTCACGGTGGCGCGGCTGCGCCAGACGCTGCACCGGCTGGCCCGGGTGTCGCCCGAGGAGCGCGTGAAGCGCTACGATCTTCGTCCCGACCGCGCCGACGTCATCGTTCCCGCGGGAGCGATCTTCGAGTACGTCGCCTCGCTCGTGGGCGCCAAGGAGATCTGGGTGCCCTTCACCGGGCTCGTGGACGGCGTGCTGATCGACGTGGCGCGCACCGCGGGCGCCGAGGGGATGAAGCAGCTGGAGGTCAGCCAGACGCGGAACGCGGCGTTGGCACTCCTCAAGAAATACGAGGCCGATCCCAAGCACGCCGAGCACGTGAGCGAGCTGGCGGGCGACCTCTTCGACCAGCTCAAGTCGCTTCACAAGCTCTCGAAGCGCGATCGCCTGCTCCTGGATCTCGCCGCGCTGCTCCACGAGGTGGGGAACTTCATCGGCGCGCCGGGGCACCATCGCCACGCCTACTACATCATCTCCGAGTCGCCGATCCTGGGTCTGACCGACGAGGAGCTGCAGATCGTGGCGAACGTGGCCCGCTACCATCGAAAGGCGATGCCCGACGCCGACCACGAGTGCTACGCCGAGCTGGACGAGGACGCGCAGGACCGCGTGCGCGCGCTGGCCGCCATCCTGCGCGTGGCCGACGCGCTGGACCACGACCACAAGCAGAAGGTGCTCCGGGTCAAGGCCAAGGCGGGCGACTCCAAGCTGCGCCTCAAGATTCGCGCCCGGGGCGACGTGACGCTGGACCAGTGGGCGCTGGAGAACAAGGGCGACCTCTTCCACGAGGAGTTCGGCCTCGAGCCGGTGGTGGAAAATGGCTGAGCGCCTGCCCGATCTTCCCGAGAAGCTCGACGCCGGCGCGAAGCCGGCCCGCTCGGGCCCCACGCCGGTTCCGGCCGCGGCCGCACCCGAGCGGCCGCCGATCCTCTCGGTCATCGACGTCGGCGCGAGCGGGATCCGCATGCTGATCGCGGAGCTTTCCCCCGACGGCTCGGTGCGCACGCTGGAAGAGCTGGAGCGGCCGATCGCCCTCGGCAGGGACACCTTTCAGACCGGCAGCCTCTCCGTCGCGAGCATCCGGAAAGCCGTGAACGTGCTCCGCCAGTACCGCGCGGTCATGGACACCTACGGCGTGCAGCACACGCGCGCGGTCGCGACCAGCGCGGTGCGCGGGGCGCTGAACCGCGACACGTTCGTGGACCGCGTGTTCCTCGCGACCGGAATCGAGCTGGAGGTGATCGAGGGATCGCAGGAGAGCCTGCTCACCTTCGCGGCCGTGCAGCGCTACATGGAAGCCCATCCCGAGTACCGGGAAGGGGAGGCGCTCCTTCTGTCCCTGGGCGGCGGCGCCACGGAATGGGCGCTGGTGCGGAACGGGCAGGTGGCGGCCTCGATCACGCACGACATGGGGACCCTCCGCATGCGCGAGGTGCTGCGCACGGACACCGGCGACCGCCGGGCGCGGGCACGCCTCCTGCAGCACAACGCGCGCGAGATGATGAACGTGGTCAAGCGGGCGCTCCCCTTCGAGCACGTCACCCGCCTGGTCGCGGTGGGGTCGGAGGCGCGCTTCGCCGCGCGCGTGCTCGCGGGGAAGGAGTCGGAGGCGCAGGACCTGACCGCGATCGCCGCGAAAGACTTGAAGAAGCTCGCCGACCAGATCCTCCCGCTCACTCCCGAGCAGATCGCGCAGGCCTACTCGGTGGCGCCCAACGAGACGGAACTGCTCGCGCCGGCGCTCTTCGCCTACGCCGAGCTGACCCGCCTGAACCAGGTGGACCAGCTGCTGGTGGCGCGGGCCAGCATGCGGGAGGGGCTGATCCTCCACATGGTGCGGTCGATCCGGAGCGGGAGCACGGTGCTCTTCCCGGATCAGACGATCGCCGCCGCGGTGAATCTGGCGCGCAAGTACGGGGCCGACGAGAAGCACGGGCTGCAGACGGCGACCCTGGCGCGCGCCATCTTCCAGGCCACCTTTTCGCAGCACCAGATGGGGGAGCGGGAGCAGCTATTGCTGGAGGTGGCGTCGATCGTCCACGACATCGGCGAGTTCGTCGCCTCGCGGGGACACCACCGCCACACCTACTACCTGCTGGTGCACTCCGAAGTCTTCGGACTCTCGCAGATGGACCTCGAGATCGTGGCCAACATCGCGCGCTACCACCGGCGCGGCGTGCCGCAGGCCGACCACCCCTCGTACGCCTCGCTCCCGCGCCCCGCGCGCCTCGCCGTGAACCGCCTCTCCGCGATCCTTCGCGTGGCCGACGCCCTGGACAAGAGCCATAGCCAGCGCGTTCTGGACCCGAAGATCACCGTGTCGGGCGACGAGCTCCGGATCCAGGTGGACAGCACCGAGGATCTCGGCCTCGAGAGAATGTCCCTCGACGCGAAGTCGGGACTGTTCGAAGAGGTGTTCGGCCTGAAGCCGGTGATCGTGGAGGGTATGACCGCTTAAGCCGCCGCCGCTCGTAAGTTACGTTTTCCCTTGCAATTCCCCGATAAACCGTATATCCTTTCGAACGACTCGACCAGCCCACTGCATCCTGGAGGTGTGACGTGCTGATCCCCCCCGCGTCCCCGGCTCCCGCCGTTCGCTTCCGCGTTCCCGGCTCCTTTCTCGCGATCCTCGTCATCACCGCGTTGAGCGCGGCCGCTCCCGCATCCGCGCAGTATCTCTGGATCGACACGAACGGCGACGGCGTGAACACGAGCGCCGACGTCGTCGCGCCCAGCGGCGCCACCACCATCGACGTCTGGCTCGCCACCGACCACAACGCCAACGGCGATCCCGCCGTCTGCGCGAGCGGCGACGCGACGCTCACGCTGGCGTCGTACTCCGTCGTGCTCCGGGCCACCAACGGCACCGTGAGCTGGGGAGCGGTCACCAACCAGATCGCCGCGTTCACGACGGCGGTGCCCTCCAGCTCCGACGATACCGAGCGGGAGCTGGGCTATTACGGCGGCGCGGGGCTGCCGCCGGGGACCTATCGACTGGCCACGCTCTCCTCCACGGTGGCCTCGGGAACGCCCAGCATCGCGTTCGCGCCCCAGGGGACGCTGGACGCAAACTTCCGAACCGGCTTCGGCTCCGCCTGCTCCGGAACCGACTTCGACAACCTGATCAAGCTGGGCGTCGACTTCACCGACGCGGCGGGAATCGGCTACGGCGGCGCGGCGAATCACCCGCCCGTGCTGGCGGCGATCGCCGACGTGAGCATGGGCGAAGGGGAGACCCGCGACCAGGCGGTCGCCGCCACCGACGCCGACGGCGACGTCATCACGCTGACGCTCACGTCGTCGCCCTCCTGGGCTTCGCTCCTGAGCAGCCCCGGCGCGGGCGCCGCCTCCGGCACCGTCCATCTCGCGCCCGGCTTCGAGGACGCGGGGGACGCCTCGATCACCGTCAAGGCGGCGGACGCCGTCGCGAACGACCAGAAGACCTTCGCCGTGCACGTCGCGAACACGAACCGCGCGCCGGAGATCGCACCGATCGCCGCGATGAACCTCGCCGAAGGGGTGCTGCTGGACACGCCGATCCAGGCGACCGACGCCGACGGCGACGCCTGCACGTTCTTCGTCGCCTCGGGGCCGTTGTTCATCACCGTGAGCACGATCTCGTCTTCGTTCGGGACCACGTTCGGCAACCTCCATGCCGCGCCCGGCTTCGCCGACGCCGGAACCTATGAAGTGATCATCGGCGCGCGGGACACCTTCGGCGCGGCCGACTCGACGACCTACCTGATCCTGGTGCGCGAGCAGGACCGCCCGCCCGTGGTCACCTTCCCGGGGGCGATCTCCGGCACCGAAGGGGAGCCGATCACGTTCACGGTCTCGGCCACCGATCCGGACGGCGACATGGTGATGTACCAGGCCGACGGGCTGCCCGCGGGGGCGCAGCTCACCGACCAGATGAACAGCACGGCGCTCTTCCGGTGGACGCCCGGCTTCGATCAGGCGGGCACGTACGACGTCATGATCATGGCCGACGACATGAACGGCGCCATGATCCACGGCAGCGTGTCGATCACCGTGGCCGACGTGACCGACCCCGTGGCGATCGCGCGGCCGGACGACATGACGGCGATCGAGGGGGACGTGCAGGACCAGCCGCTCCTCGGCTTCAGCGCGGCGGGGAGCGCGCTCACGTTCGAGAAAGTCTCGGGACCCGCCTACGTCACCGTCACGACGACCGATCCCGGCACCGGCACCGCGCGCGGCACCGTCCACGTGGCGCCGGGCGCGACCGATGGCGGCGACGCCACCGTGACGCTCGCCGTGACCGACGGAACGAACCGCGACGAGACCTCGTTCGTCGTTCACGTCCTGGACGGCTCGACGCTCCCCGGGCAGGCGCCCTTCCAGCCGCCCTTCATCCATCTGGGCGTCGGCCTCATCCCGCACACCGTGATCGCCGCCGACATGAACGAGGACGGCATCCCCGACCTGGTGACGGCGAACGTCGGCTCGAACACGCTCACGATCTACCCCGGCCAGGGCTCGCTCACGTTCGGAACGCGGATCAACCTGGCCGCGGCCGTGCGCCCGCACACCGTCGTCGCCAAGGACCTGAACCACGACGGCCACCTGGACCTCGTGGTCTCGCACATCGGGTCGAACTCCTTCGGCGTCTGGCTCGGCAACGGTAACGGCACCTTCTCGACGCGGCACGACTACCAGCTCACCGGCTCGCCGGTCTACCTGGGGGTCTACGACTTCAACGAGGACGGGAAGCCCGACGTCGTCGCGACCGACCAGACACACGGCGGCATCGGCATCGCGCTGGGCGCCGGCGACGGCACGTTCGCCGCCACGACCTTCCTGCCCACGGGGCAGAACACCCACGGCCTCACGGGAGCCGACCTGAACCACGACGGGCACATGGACATCGCCGCCACCAATTACACGACGCCGGGCACCGTGTCGGTGCTCCTCGGCAAGGGGGACGGCACCTTCCAGCCCAAGATCGACTTCAGCGCGAGCAGCCCGCACACCGTGTCGTCCGGCGACCTGGACCAGGACGGCGACATCGACCTGGTGATCTGCGACTTCGACACGGGGAAGATCACGATCGCGCTGGGCAACGGGGACGGAACGTTCGCCACGCTGCCGGAGATCCCGACCGGCACGAACCCGCACGCCTCGGCGGTGGGGGACGTGGACGGCGACGGGAAGAATGACATCGTCGTGGCGAACCAGGCCTCGAACACGCTGTCGATGCTGCTCGGCCGGGGCGGCGCCTCGTGGGCGCCCAAGATCGACTATCCCGTGGGAGCGGGCGCTCACAACGTGGCGATCGCCGACCTGGACGGGGACCGCCTGCCCGAGGTCTCCTGCTCCAACATCGTCGCGAACACGGTCACCATCTTGAAGAACCGCGGCCGCACCACGCACCCCGCCCGCGTCTTCGCCGCGGCACCGCGCGCCACGCTGATGCTCCGCGCGGCCGGTCCCGATTACGCCCTCCACGTCGAGTCGGCGGACGGGACCTTCGCGCCCTCGGACATCGACCTCGGCACGGTCGAGCTCCTCTCCCCGGGCACGGGCAGCGTGGATCACATCCAGGCGGACGCGGCGAAGGGGATGACGATCGCCGATGCCGACCAGAACGGCGTTCCGGAGGCGGTGATCGGGTTCTCCCGCTCCGATCTCCGGAACCTCTTCTCCGGCGTGGTCGGCCGGAAGTCGGTCACGGTGACGCTGCAGGGAAGGCTGGCCGATGCCGGCTCCTTCTCGGGCACCGCCACGATCGACCTCATCGGAAGCGGCGCCCCGGGCAAGCCGGTCGCCAACGCCTCGGTCGCTCCGAATCCGCTCAATCCCGCCGGCGTGCTCACCTTCACGCTGGCGCGCTCCCAGGCGGTCACGGTGCGCTTCTACGACATCCGGGGACGGCTGGTGCGGCGCCAGATGGAATCGAGGCCGCTGGAGGCGGGGGTCTACCGGATCACGGTGGACGGGAAGACGGACCAGGGCGGCCCGCTCGCGTCGGGGGTCTACTTCTTCAGAATCACGACCCGGGAGGGAGAGGCCTCGGGCCGCTTCGCCGTTCTCAAGTGAGCGGCGGCGCCGCAGCTCGCGCACGGACCCTCGCCCTTCCGTTTCGGGTCGCGGGTCCGCGCGAAGAGCCAGGCGGCCGCGGCGAGTGCGGCGCCCACCGCGACGACGTGCTGCAGGACCATGCCCAGGCTCATCAGCCCCATCCCAGGAGCCGGCCGCCCTGGAACACCACGAACGAGGCGGCCCACGCGATCGCGTTCATGAAGAGCAGCATGAAGAGGGGCCAGCGCCACGAGTTGGTCTCGCGCCGCGCCACGGCGACCGTGGACATGCACTGGCAGGCCAGCGCGAAAAAGACCATGAGGCTAACCGCGACGAGCGGCGTGTAGGCCAGGGCGCCGGTGCGGTCGTTGCGCACCTTGGGGAGCGTCTGCTTGAGCGACATCGACGGGTCGCCCGACCCGTCCAGGCTGTAGACCGTCGCCATCGTGGAGATCATCACCTCGCGCGCCGCGACCGAGGAGATCAGCCCCACCCCCATCTTCCAGTCGAACCCCAGCGGCCGGATCACCGGCTCGATCGCGCGGCCCAGCTGTCCCGCGAAGGAATGGCGCAGCGCCTCGCTCGGCGGCGTGCCGGGCTTGCTCACCGGATAGGAGGCGAGGAACCAGAGCACCAGCGAGACCGCGACGATGACCGTGCCCGCCTTCTGGAGGAAGAGGAGACAGCGGTTTCGGATCGTCATCGCCACCGATCGCAGCGAGGGCATGCGGTAGTGCGGCAGCTCCATCACGTAGAGCGGCTTCGGTCCCCGCAGGACGGTGCGCTTCAGGACCGCGGCCACCGCGAGCGCGGCGAGAATCCCGAAGAGATAGAGCGAGAGCAGCGTCAGCCCCCTCAGATTCAGGATGCCGAGCACGTAGCGGTCGGGGATGAAGGCGCCGATCAGGAGCGCGTAGACGGGAAGGCGCGCGCTGCAGGTCATGAGCGGCGCGATCATGATCGTCGTGAGCCGGTCGTTCCGGTTCTCGATGGTGCGCGTGGCCATGATCCCCGGAATCGCGCAGGCGAAGGACGACAGGAGCGGCAGGAACGCCCGTCCCGGAAGCCCCACCGCGCCCATGACGCGGTCCATGATGAACGCGGCGCGCGCCATGTAGCCCGTGTCCTCCATCAGCGCGATGAAGAAGAAGAGGATCGCGAGCTGGGGAATGAACGAGGCGACCGTGCCCGCACCCGCGAGCACGCCGTCCACCAGGAGCGAGCGGATCGGCCCGGCCGGGAGCGTCGCCTGCGCGGCACCCGCGAGCGCGGCAAAGCCGGAGGAGATCAGGTCCATGAAGGGAGAGGCCCAGGCGTAGATGCTCTGGAACACGCCGCCCATGAAGAGCACGAGGATGATCGGGCCCAGGATCCGGTGGGTGAGCACGCGGTCGAGTCCGGCGCGCGGAGCCTGGCGCCCGGGCACGCGCCGGACCACGGCCTTGATGATCCGCTCCACGTTGGCGTAGCCCAGGGCGGGATCCAGCGCCTGCTCCAGCGTGAGGCGGTGCCCGTTGCCGTTGCCGTTTCCGTCCGCGTGCGCGCTCCCGTTCCCGTTCACGTACCCGTTCGCGTGCCCGTTCCCGTTGCCGTGGCCGTTCCCGTTCGCGGCCGCGCGCGTATCCAGCGCGGTGCGCAGCCGGTCGATGCCGAACCCCGTCTTGGCGGACACCGCGAGCACCGGCACGCCCAGCATCCGCTCCATCGCGGGGACGTCGATCGCGATCCCCTGGGCCTGGGCGGCGTCGATCAGGTTGAGCACGAGGACCGCGGGACGGCCGGTCGCGAGAATCTGCAGCGCCAGGTAGAGCTGGCGCTCCAGATTCGTCGCGTCCACCACGGCGACCACCAGGTCGGCCTGCTCCTCGGGAGCGCAGTGCCCGTCGAGCACGTCGCGCACGATCGCCTCGTCGGGGGAGCGCGGCGCCAGGCTGTAGGTGCCCGGGAGGTCCACGATGTCGACCTGCTTGCCGGAGGGGAGCCGGCAGGAGCCGACCTTCTTCTCGACCGTGACGCCGGGGTAGTTCGCGACCTTCTGGCGAAGGCCGGTCAGGCGGTTGAAGAGGGAGGATTTCCCCGAGTTCGGGCTGCCGACGATGGCGACGCGCTCAGAGGGCATCGACATGAATCCGTTCCGCCTCCGATCGCCGGATGGAGAAGTGCGACCCGCGCACGGCCAGCTCGAGCGGGTCGCCGAACGGCGCGCGCCGGATCAGCGCCACCTCGGTGCCGGGGGTCAGCCCCAGCTCCATCAGCCGCATCGCGAATTCCTTTTCCGCCAGGATGCCTCGGACCACGGCGCGATCGCCGGGAGCGAGCAGCGCGAGCGTGCGCGACGTCATGACAGCGACTCCTTTCCTCCATCCACGGGGTCGATCAGCTCTTCGAGGGCCACGCGCAGGCAGCGGCCATGGCAGACAGGACAGTGGGCCGATTCCGTTCCGCTCTCGCACGCATTCTGGTATTCGCGGAACGCCTCGCGGAACCGCTCCGCGGTGGGATGATCGGATCGCAGGAACGCGGTGAGCCGAAGGAAGCGCACCATCGAATCGGGGCTCACCAGGTGCTCGATCATGCAGGCGTCTTCCTCGGCGGTCGCGGGATCGAGGCCCAGGATCTCGCCGAAGAACTCGGTCAGCACGTCGCGGCTCCGCTCAGTGCGCGCCGCGAGGCGCTGCCCTTCCACGGTCAGCGTCACATCGCCGTAGGGCTCGTGCTTGGCCAGCCCGCGCGTCGTGAGCGAGCGCAGCATCGACGTCACGCCGGCCTTGCTGACGCCCAGCCGCTCGGCGATCGCGCTGACCGACGTGCCGCCGGCGCGCGTCAGCGATGCGATGGCCTGGAGATAGTGGGCCATCGAGTGCGTGAGCTGCTTCTCGTGGAATCGCTTCCAGGTTTCCATGGGCTCCGCCTCCGGGCCGGAGAGACAAGGCGCTTCGGGCTGGGTGGTTAAGTATGCTTAACTTTCGTCGAAAACCGGCTCCAAGTCAACGGTACCAAAGGAGTATTCTCCCGGACCCATGACGGAACCCAAGGATACCCAGGGCCGCTACCTGGATCGGGCCATGACCTGGCTGGCTTTCAACGGCCGCGTGCTGGAGGAGGCCCAGGACCCGCAGAGCGCTATCTTGGAGAGGGCGCGCTTCTTAGGAATCTTCGCGTCCAACCTGGACGAGTTCTTCATGATCCGGGTGGCTTCGATCCGGGACCGGGTCCGGACCGGCGCCGACCAGCGCTCGGCGGCCGGGCAGACGCAGGCCGAGCGGCTCACCGCCGTGCAGGCCCGCGCGCTGGAGCTGACCGCCGCCGCGTACGCGCTCTGGGAGCAGGGGATCGTTCCCGGGCTGCGGGACGCGGGCATCCGCTTCCTGCGCGAAACGGAGCTCGAGCCCAGCGAGCGCGCGTTCGTGGACCGGCTTTTCGCGCGGGAGCTCCTCCCCGTGCTGACCCCCGCGGCCGTGGCCGAGGACACCCCCTTTCCGCGCCTCTTCCACCTGGCGCTCCATCTCGCGGTCCGGCTCGCCAAGCCCGGCGAAGAGGAGCGGCTCGCCGTGGTGCAGCTGCCGCGCACCGGCACGCGGTGGATCCAGGTGAGCGGGGGGACGCGCGCCGACGGCCATGCGCCCGCGCAGCGCTTCGTCCTGATGGAGGAGGCGGCGCGCGCGCACCTGGGCGAGCTCTTCGCGGGATACGAGGTGCGCGAGGCCGTGTCCTTCCGCGTCACCCGCGACGCCGACTTCGCCACCGACGACCAGGAGGAGGAGAACCTGGTGGACGCCGTGCGCCAGGTGCTGCGGCAGCGGATGCGCGGCGATCCCGTGAGGCTCGAGATCGCGCGGGAGGCGAGCGACGCCGTGGTGGAGCGCCTGCGAGCCGCGCTGGAGCTGGAGGAGCGCGAGGTCTATCGCGTTCCCGGCCCGCTCGATTTCCGCTTCCTGATGGACTTCGCGCGCCAGCCCTCGCTGAAGGCGCCGCGCGCGCCGGCGTGGCCGCCGCAGCCGGTGCCGGGGGTGCCGCCGCTCGACGGGATCTGGGACGCGATCCAGGAGCGGGACATCCTCCTCTTCCACCCCTACGAGACGTTCGAGCCGGTGCTGCGGCTCCTGGTGCTCGCGGCCGAGGACCCCAGCGTGCTCGCGATCAAGCAGGTGCTCTACCGCACGTCGTCCACGTCGGAGGTGGTGAACGCGCTGGAGCGCGCGGCGGAGAGCGGGAAGCAGGTGACGGTGCTGGTCGAGCTGCAGGCGCGCTTCGACGAGGAGCGGAACGTGAACTGGGCGCGCCGCCTGGAGGACGCCGGCGCGCAGGTGCTCTACGGGCTCGCGGGTTTGAAGACGCACGCCAAGGCGCTCCTCATCGTGCGCCGCGGTCCGGGAGGGATCGAGCGCTACGCCCATGTCGGCACCGGCAACTACAACGAGCGGACGGCCGCCGACTACTCCGACGTGGGACTCCTCTCGGCGGACGAGGATCTCTGCGCCGATCTGACCGGCTTCTTCAACGTGGTCACCGGCTACTCGGAGCCGTTGCCCTGGCGCCGGATCGAGATGGCGCCGCTCGGGCTCCGCGCGCGGCTCCTCGCCCTGATCCGGCGCGAGATCGCGAAAGCGACCGCGGAAGAGCCGGGGCAGATCCGCGCGAAGATGAACGCGCTGCTGGACATTCCGCTCATCGAGGCGCTGTATGAGGCGTCGAACGCGGGGGTGCGGATCGATCTCAACGTGCGCGGCTCCTGCCTCCTCCGTCCCGGCGTGAAGGGGATGTCGGAGAACATCCGGGTCGTGAGCCTGGTGGACCGCTTCCTGGAGCACGCGCGCATCTTCGAGTTCCGAAACGGCGGCGACATGGAGACCTTCATCGCGAGCGCCGACTGGATGCCGCGCAACCTGGACCGTCGGGTCGAGCTGATGACGCCGATCGTGGACCCGGAACACCGCGCCCGCCTGGGCCGTATTCTGGACACGATCTTCGCCGACAACGTGAAGGCGCGCGAGTTGAAGTCCGACGGCGCCTACGCCAGGCGCGACGGGAGGAAGAAGGCGACCCGCGCGCAGGAGCTGTTCTGGGAGGAGGCCCGCGCGGCCGCCACCCGGACCGAGGATCCGGACCGCAGCGTGTTCCAGCCCTTGCGGCGGGCGCCGAACGCGGGCTGATCCGGGCGCGGAGCGGGCGCATCCGGCCCGCCTCCGCTCATCGTGTCCCACTCGAGGGGGAGGGTCGCATGGCGAGCTGGGTGAACCGCGTGATCGGAGCGGCGCAGCTGCGCTCCGAGACGTACGAGGAAGTCGAAGCCGACAAGACCGCGAACCTCCAGGCGCTCGGGGTCGTGGTGCTCTCCGCGATCGCCGCGGGCTTTTCGATGGCGGAGGGAGGGGGACGCGCGATCGGCGTCGGGATCCTCGGAGCCCTGGTCGCGTGGGTGCTATGGTCGGCGCTCACCTGGCTCATCGGGACGAAGATCCTGCCCACCCCGGAGACCCACGCCGACATCGGGGAGCTGCTCCGCACCACGGGCTTCGCGGCCGCTCCGGGCATCCTCCGCGTCTTCGGCGGCATCCCGGTCGTCGGCTTCGTCTTCAACCTGGTCGCGGGACTCTGGATGCTGGCGGCCTTCGTGGTCGCCGTGCGGCAGGCGCTGGACTACCGGAGCACGGGGCGGGCGCTGGCCGTGTGCGGGATCGGCTGGCTGGTCTGGTTCGCGGTCATCGCTTGGACGTTCCTCCTCCTGGGCGCCTCGGTGGCGGGATTCCAGGCGCTGCGGGGGAACGTCTAGCCGCGGAGGTCAGTAGCGCACGTCCAACGCGAGCCGCCCGAGCCATTCGTTCCGCGCGCGCCCGGCGACGTTGTTCTCGTTTTGCACGCGGCGGTATCCCGCGCCCAGCGAGAGGTCCACGTTGTCGCGCGGCATCCAGCGCGCATCGCCGAACACGTCGCGGCGGCGCTCCACGATCCCGGTGAGCGAGGCGTTGCTCACCGGGCCCGTTCCCTCGAGGAAAGCGTCTCCCAGCTTCCCCTCGCCGTGGTTGGTGAAGTCTCCGCTCCAGCGGAACTGCCAGTCGCGGCTCCAGTCGTAGACCGCCTCGACGAAGACGTTCTCCACGTCGGGGCCCAGCGCAAAGCCCAGCGGCCGTCCCCGGTAGATGAAGTTCTCCCCGTAGTCGACCGAATAGGTGAAGTTCCGGACCCGCGTGTACTCCCCGAGCAGGCGGATCGCGCGGGCGCCGAAGGGGCGGTCGCTGCGAAGGCCGACCTGCCAGGCGAAGCGGTCGGGCATGGTCCGGTCCTCGGTGGTGAAGTCGTCGACCAGAAGCTCGCCCGTGAGGGAGACGTCGCGCGTGGGACGCCAGGCCAGGTCGGCGGAGGCCATGATGTTCGCGCGCGCCAGCCCGCGCAGCGAGTCGCTGGAGACGTCGCGGATGTGGATCCGCTCCACGATGGCGTAGGGAAGGATGCCCAGCGCGTAGACCAGATCGACGTTGTCGCTCCGGTACCGCACCGCCTCGCCCAGTCCCACCGTGAGCGCGCGCGAGACGCTGGCTTCGATCCGATGCGCCGCGACGTAGCGCTGGTCCTGACGCGAGAGCTGGCCCGTGATCGCCGAGGCGGTCACGCGTCCGCCCAGGCGCACGGAATGGTAGAGAAATCCCATCGGCCCGGCCGCGTCCGAGAGGAGCAGCGTCCCGCGCCGGCCGGGTCCCCAGCGGAAATCGTCGTAGCCCGCTGCCGCCGTCAGCGCGCCCGCGCGCGCCGTGATCTCGGCGCGCAGCACGGCCGTCTCCAGATCGGTGTGCGCGACGACGGCGTCGATCCACTCGCGCTGTGAGCGGATCCGCGTGACGCCGAGATCCTCGAAGGCCCCCAGCGCGGGCCAGAGCTGGAGCGACATGCGCGCGCTGGCCGAGGATTCGTCGCGGAAGCGGTAGTGCGGGTCGCGGCGCTCTTCGTAGTCGCCGCGCAGGTGCCCGGCGGTGGAGAGGCGGAATCGCTGCTCGCGCGGGCCCGCGTCCACCAGCGGCCCCGTCTCGGGCCGGGCCGGCGGCGCGCCGAGGTCGGTCAGCTCGCGCGCCAGCTCGCGCTCCAGCCGCTGGTAATGGAGATCCGAAACGATTGCCGGGTCGAGGCGCTGGGCCCGGAGCAGCGCGCGCGCCACGTCGATCCGCGCCAGAGGCCGCGAGTAGACGGCGATGGAATCGAGCCGTCCTCGCGCGGCGAGCGCCTCGATCTCCTCGTAGGCGAAGTGCCGCACGGGGAGGAATTCCGCGGGCTCCGCCGCGGCCCCGGAGGCGATCCCGGCCAGCGCGGAGGTCACGGCCGCGACCGCAAGCAGTCGCGCCCAGGTGTCCCGTTTCGTTCGATCCCTCATGGCCCTCCGCCTCCCGTCAACGTGTCGCCCCGTTCGGGCGTCCAACCGAAGGGCCGCGCCAGGGTAGAGGAGCGGGGCCGGCGTATGTAGAAAGTTCGACATAGTGTGACAGGAACGATGCAACCGTGGCGCGGGACTGCGCTCCTAAATACCGCAGCGACAAGGGCTTCTTGAATGGCACATCGTCTGCTCGGAGTGGGGACCGTCTCACGATTCTCACCTTTCGCGAAAGGGAGGAGTCCCATGCAGCGCAACACAATCATCACCGCCGTCGTCTTCGCGGGCGCCCTGGCGGCCGCCCCGTGGACCGCCTCCGCGGGTCCCCTCGACTACCAGGGGCTCGCGTTCCAGAGTCAGAACGCGGGCGCGAGCCCGGTCCTGGCCGGCGGGGAGATCGGGAACAGCGGCGCCGTTCCCGTGTTTGCCTCCACGTCTTCCTCGTTCAGCGAGCGCCCGATTTACCGGCGCCACCCCTACCGGGACCGCTATCGGGACCGCTATGAAGATAACGACCAGCCACGCTACTTCGGCGCGATCGGCGCGGGCTCGTTCGATCCGGACGATCAGCCGGGCAACGGCCTCTGGATGAACGGCGAGCTGGGCAGCGAAGTCGGGGACGCCCTCGACCTGGGCGTTCGCGTGAACTGGTACCACCGCCAGTCGGACAACTCGGAAGTCGTCTCCACCTATACCGATGAGGCCGGCAACGTCCACGAGCGCGTCATCGACACGAACAACATCGAGACGAACCTCGTTCCGCTCATGGCCATCCTCCGCGTCCGCTTCCCGGTTTCCAAGGACTTCCAGCCCTACGTCGGCGGCGGCCTCGGCTGGGAGTGGCTCACGGTCAGCGGCACCGACTCGACCGGCTTCGATTTCCAGGATGACTACGACGGGTTCGGGGCCCAGGTCTTTGCGGGGCTGAACGTCGGCGTCTCCCCGACCCTGAATCTCTACGGCGAAGCGCTCTGGAACAAGAGCACCGTGTCGGCGCGCTTCTTCGATCCGTTCGTGGGCGGCACCATCAAGGATGAGATCGACATGGACGGCCTGGGAGTGCACGGAGGGCTTCGCTTCAGCTTCTGAGACCACGCTCCAATCTTCCGGTTCTAGTGGCCCCCGCGGGCGCGGTGCGGTACGTTTCCGGCTGGATACCGCGGGACGAAATCGCGCCGCCCCCGACGGGGGCGTCGTTTTGGGAGCGAACCAGGAGGTGGAACGATGGATCGGAGCCTTACCCGGAGAATGGCGCGGGTAGCCGCGCTCGGGGTCGCGTTGGTCGCGATCACGAGTCTCGCGGCGACCGCGCCGCGCGCTTGGGCGCAGACGCAGACGACGTCGAGCGCGCGCACGGAAGACGTTTCGCTTGGATTCAAGGGAATGGGCGCCCGGATCGGGCTGGTCGACCCCGAAGGTGCGAGCAGCACCGTGGATCTCGGGGTCCACATCGACGCCGGCGAGTTCGCCCGGAACGTGCGGCTCATGCCGCTCGTCGAGTACTGGAGCGTCGGCCAGGACGTCGGGCCCTACAACGCCGACCTGAAGGACTTCTCGCTCGGGGCGGACATCAATCTCGATTTTCCGCTGCAGGACAGCCGCGTCACGCCTTACGCCGGTGGCGGCATCGGCCTGCACTGGCTCAAGGCTTCCACCAACGTCCCCAACGTGCCCGACCAGTCCGACACCAAGCTTGGCTTGAGCCTCCAGGGCGGCGTGCGGACGGACGCGATGCCGAATCTGGCTCTCTTCGGTGAACTGCGCTATAACTTCGTCTCGGATGCCAATCAGTTGAAGATCCTGGGCGGGTTCACGTACCGGTTCATCTACTAGGGACGGCGGAGGAGCCATGTACAGCTTGAGACAGCTTGGAATCGTCGCATTTGCGCTGGCGGTGGTCGTGGGCGTTTCGGCCTGCCAGAAGAAGCAGGCCGAGACCTCGACGTCCGCGAGCGATACCACCATGAGCGCGGAAAGCCCCTATCCCGTCGAGGAGACGCCGCCGGCAGCGACCACGACGCCTTCGGCGGAGAACCCGCCGGCCACGGGCGGGACCAGGACCACGACCCACACCACGACGCACAAGTCGACCCCGTCGGGCGGCACCGCCACCGCGTCGAAGGCCACGGTGCACATCCCCGTGGGCACGACGATGGATCTCGTGATGGTGACCGACGCGAGCACCAAGACGGCGAACATCGGCGATCCGATCGAAGCCAAGCTCGCCGCGCCGCTCGTCGTCGACGGCAAGGTGGTGGCCGAGGAAGGCGCCATGGTGCGCGGCAAGATCGCGGACCTGAAGCGCGCGAGCCACGCCAAGGACCAGGAGGGACGCGCCTTCCTCAAGTACGACTTCACCTCGATCGAGACCGTGGGCGGCACCAAGTCGCTCAACGCCACCGTGACGAGCAGCGAGGGCAAGGAGCTGGAAGCCAAGTCCACGAGCACGCGTGACAAGCTCCTGATCGGCGGCGGCACGGTTGCCGGCGCGGTCATCGGCAAGGTGGCCGGCGGATCCACCAAGAGCACCATCATCGGCGCCATCGGTGGCGCCGCGGTCGGCGCCGGCGCCGTGGCGGCCTCGAAGGGCCACGAGCTGGAGATCCCGGCCGGCAGCAAGGTCGTGCTCAAGACCGAGGATCCGATCACGGTCGTGATGGCGAGGTAGCGAGCCCCCACATCGTCCGCATCGTCCACGCCCCCGCGGGGAAAGCGTCCCGCGGGGGCGTTTTGTCCTGGGTCGAGTCCCGGGAGGCCGCCCCCCGGCGGCCTTGACACACCCGGGCCCCAGACCGATAGTAGCGCCCTACCCACACTTACAGCCGCGGATCCAGGAGCGACGAATGGACGCCAGCCAGGCATTGCTGAAGGAACTGTGCGAGGGCTTCGGCCCTCCGGGCCACGAGACCGAGATCGCGGGGATGATGAAGAAGCACCTGCGTGGCCTCGGCGAGGTGACCCAGGACGGGCTTGGAAGCATCCTCTGCAAGAAGAAGGGAACGGCCGATCAACCCCGCGTGCTGGTTGCGGGGCACATGGACGAGGTCGGGTTCATGGTGAAGGGGATCACGCCCGAGGGCTTCATCAAGTTCCTGCCCATGGGCGGGTGGTGGGGCCACGTCGTCCTCGCGCAGAAGGTGCGCATCCGGACCCGGAAGGGCGACGTGCTCGGCGTGGTCGGATCCAAGCCGCCTCACGAGCTGCAGGAAGAGGAGCGGCGGAAGGTCCTCGAGCTCAAGGACATGTTCATCGACGTGGGCGCCACGTCCTACTTCGACGTGCGGAAGAAGCTTGGAATCCGCCCCGGCGATCCGATCGTTCCCGAGTCGGGCTTCGACGTCATGGCGAATCCGCGGCTCTACCTCGCGAAGGCGTTGGACAACCGCGTCGGCTGCGGGCTGGTCGTCGACATGCTGCGGGGACTCAAGGAGGCGCGCCACCCGAACACCGTGTACGGCGTGGCGACCACCATGGAAGAGGTGGGGCTGCGCGGCGCCCAGACCGCCGTGGCCTCGGTGAAGCCGCAGGTGGCGATCGCCGTGGACGTGGGGATCGCGCACGACACGCCGGGCTCGATGGGCGACGGGGACGAGAAGCTGGGCGCCGGCGTGGGCATCCTGGTCTACGACGCCACCCTGATCCCGAACGTCGGACTCCGCGACCTGGCCGTCGAGATCTGCGAGAAGCAGAAGATCCCGTTCCATCTCGGGACGGTGGAGCGCGGCGGCACCGACGCGGGCCGCTTCCACGTGTACGACACGGGAATCCCGTCGCTCGTCATCTTCATTCCGACCCGGTACATCCACAGCCACGCGACGATCATGGACCGCAAGGACTACGACGCGGGCGTGCGGCTCCTGGTCGAGCTGGCCAAGCGTCTCGACGCCAAAACGGTGGGAGGGCTCTGATGCCCAGCGCGAGGAGATTCCTGGCGGAGTTCCTGGGTACCTTCGGACTCGTCCTGTTCGGAGCGGGAGCGATTCTCCAGCAGCAGATGACGCAGACCGTGGGCACGACGGGGATCGCGGTGGCGCACGGCCTCGCGATCATGGTCGGCATCTACGCGCTGGGACACATCTCCGGCGGCCACTTCAATCCGGCCGTGAGCTTCGCCATGTTCCTCACGCGCCGCCTCTCGGCGGGGATGACGCTGCTCTACTGGGTGGCCCAGTTGGCCGGAGCCGTGGTCGCGGCCTGGATCCTGGCCGTGGCCTACCACAACGGGGCGGCCGACGCGCATCTCGGCGCTCCGGTGGCCGATCCCTCGATCCGGCCCTCCCTGGCCGCGCTCCTCGAGGGGATCGCCGCCTTCATGCTGGTGCTCGTGGTCTTCGGCTCCGCCGTGGACCCCCGAGCTCCCAAGGGCTTCTACGGCCTCGCGATCGGACTCACCCTGACGGCGAACATCCTGATGGGCGGGGTTCTAACCGGTATGGCCTTCAACCCCGCGCGCGCCTTCGGGCCCGCCCTGGTGGCGGGCTTCTGGCAGGACCAGTGGGTATACTGGGTGGGGCCGCTCCTAGGGGGCGGGGTGGCCGGCATCCTCTACGATCGTTTCTTTCTCGAGCGCGCCTGAGCCGTACCCGCGCGCGGGGTGAAGATGGACCCGCAGCGTGAATTGCAGCGCGACCTCGCTCCGCGCATCGCGGGCGAGGTTCGCACCGATCCGATCACCCTCGCTCTCTTCGCGACGGCGGCCTGCATCTTCCGCAGGAAGCCGCTAGCCGTCGTGTCCCCCCGGTCGACCTCGGACGTCGCGGCCGTCATGGCATTCGCCTCCGAGCACGGGATCCCGGTCACGCCCCGCGGCGGGGGCTCTTCGCTCGCCGGCGCGGCGCTGGGGCCCGGGATCATCCTCGACTTCTCGGCGCACATGCACCACGTGCTCGAGGTGGATCCCGGCCAGCGGCGCGTGCGCGTGGAGCCGGGCGCGATCCACACGCGCGTGCAGCGCGCGGCCGCGCCCTACGGCCTGCGCCTGGGTCCCGATCCCTCGTCGGGGGATTTCTGCACCATCGGCGGAAACATCGGAACGAACGCCGCCGGCGCCCACACGCTTCGCCACGGCACGACCAAGGATCATCTCGAGGCGCTCACCGTCGTGCTCCACGACGGGGCCGTGGTCCGCCTGGGCGAGGGCGCCTCGGGAGACGAGCCCTCGGCCTGGACGCGCACGGCCGAGCACCTGACCGAGATCCTTCGCGCCGGAGCGCCGCGGTTCTTGCCGGAGCGCCCCCGCGCGAACAAGAACTCCTGCGGCTACGACCTCTGGGGCGCGTGGAGCCCCGGGGACCAAGTCTCCTCCATCGAGCCGCGCTTCGATCCGATCCGGCTCCTGTGCGGGTCCGAGGGGACGCTCGGCATCGTGACCGAGGCGACGATGCGCCTCGTCCCGAAGCCCTTGGCCACCGCGGTCGCGCTCCTCTACTTCGCCTCGTGGCACGAAGCGACGGAGGCGGTGCTCGAGGCGCGGCGCGCGGGCGCCTCGGCGATCGAGGCGATGGACCACACCTTCCTCGAGTTCGTGAAGAAGGACCGCCCCGACCTCCGCGACCTGATCCCCGACCGGTTCGAGGCGGGGCTTCTGGTCGAGTTCGAGGGCGCGGCGGACGAGGAGGCGCGGACCGGCCTGGCCGCGATCGAGGAGTGGGTCGCGGCGCGCCCGGGGAAGGTGCTCGATTTCCGCGCCGCGCGCGACGCGGCCGAGCGGGCGGCGCTCTGGAGCGTCCGGCGGGCCGCCCTGCCGCTGGTCTACCGCGCCGAGCCGGTCGAGCGGCCGATGAACTTCATCGACGACACCGCCGTCCCCGCCGAGGCGCTCGGCGAGTACATCGGCGGGCTCCGCTCCATCTTCGCCAAGCACCGGACCCGCTACGTCGTCTTCGGCCACGCGGGGAACGGGAACGTGCATGTCGTGCCGCTGCTGGATCCGCACGAGGCCACCTTCGTCCCGCGCATGGCCGCGATGGCCGAGGACGCCTTCGAGCTGACGTGGCGTCTCGGGGGGACCATCACCGGGGAGCACGGCGACGGCGTGCTCCGGGCGCCCTATCTGCGCCGGCAGTATCCCGAGTCGTACGACGTGATGGCCGAGATCAAGCGCGCGCTCGATCCCCGCGGCATCTTGAATCCCGGCTCGGTCATCTCGGATGCCGCGACCTTCCCGGGCGACTCGCTCCGCTACACCAACGAGTACGTCGCGACCGGCACCGTCTTCGACGAGCCCGACTACCGGGCGATGATCGAGCACTGCCACGGCTGCGGCACCTGCCGCGACTACTGCCCGGTCGGAAGCACGACGCTGATCGAGCCGCACGCCGCGCGCGCCAAGGCCTCGCTCCTGATGGAGCTGATCCGGGGCGCGCTCCATCCCGACATGCTGACCGACAAGCCCTTCAAGGAGGTCATGGACTCCTGCTTCAACTGCAAGCTCTGCCTGAGCGAGTGCCCGAGCCAGGTGGACATCCCGGGGCTGGCGGTGGCCGCCCGGCGCGCGTTCGTGGAGAAGAAGGGGATGCCGCTCCGGAACTGGGTGCTCGGGAATTCGTCGAGAGTGGCGCGGGTCGCGTCGGTCGCGCCGGGGCTGGTGAACGCGGCGATCGGCAATCCCGCCGAGCGCGCGGCGCGCGAGTCGGTGGGGAAGATCGCGGGGAAGCTCGACCTGCCGCGCTTCCGCAGGTCGTTCCGCGTGGGCGACGAGGGGTCGAAGCGGGCGCTCGCGCTTCCGCTCATGCCGGCGGAATCACCGGGTGGCGCCACGCCGCCGGGGATCGCCGGCGAGGGCCTCGGGCCCGGCGCGCACGCTCCGGGCTCGAACCACCACGCGCGGCTCGGCCCTCTGCCGCCGCGGCAGGTGCCGATCACCAAGAAGGTCGCCTACTTCGCCGGCTGCTTCGCCCGCTTCCATGACCCCGAGGGAGAAGCCGCCGCCACGGTGAAGGTGCTCGAGGCGAACGGCGTCGAGGTCGTGGTGCCCGATCAGCGCTGCTGCGGCATCGCGCTCATCACGATGGGCGCCGA
>DASQJL010000118.1 GCA_035631035.1 Candidatus Binatia bacterium
GACGCCCCCTTCGGCGCGCTCGACGCGAAGCAGGAACGGCAGCGATCGGCGCGGGACGCCGCCTCTCGTCAGCGGCGATCCTTTCGAGGCGCCGTCCCGGCCGACGTGCGTGACCTTATGGTATTCGCGCACCTCGACCGAAGGCGCCAGGACCCGGGCGAGCGGCTCCAGATAGCGCTCCGCCAGCGCCCCAGCCGTGAGGAGGGTGCCGTCCTCCGGAAGAGCCGCCCCCGCGCGGAGCAGCGCCTCCCGGCCCGACGGCGTCGCGTTCATGGCGAAGGGGGTGAACAGCCGTACGTGAGCGAAGCGGCGCAGATGCTCGCCGACCCTGCCGGCTTCGTAGACCACGACCCGGAATCCGGAGCGCGAGGCCTCGAGCGCGGCCTCGATGCCCATGGGCCCGGCGCCCAGGATGGCCAGCAGGGGTTGCATGATGGGAAGTATGGCGGGACGGGACGGCGCCACCGAGCGTGCCGGCTGCCGTCGCTAGGCCAGCCCCAGGTCCTCGATGGCGTCCTCGTCGAAGCCGAGATAGTGGCCGTATTCGTGGAGGAGCGTGATCCGGATCTCCTCCGCGACCTCCTCGGAGGTCGTCCCGGCATGCTCGAGGTTCTTCTGGAAGAGGAGCACGACGTCGGCGTAGCCCGATCCCCCGCTCGCCTTCTCACCCAGCGAGGTCCCCACGAAGAGTCCCAGGATCTCGGGCGTGATGTGGGGGGCGTATTCCGCCATGGCGGGCGTGGGCTTGGGCTCCACGACGACGGGCACCTCCTCCACGGCGTTCCGGATCGGCTCCGGAAGCGAGGCCAGCACCTCGTCCAGGACGGAGCGAAAATCCTCGGCGTTCATGCGCACCGGCTCGGGAAAGTGCTCGGGATCGAGGCGGCTGGCCTCCGCGAAGAGGAGATCCGCGTCTCGGAAGTCTCCGGTGACCTCGCGGATCCGGGCCTCGAGATCGGCGCGGTCGGCGTCGTCCTCTTCATCCTCGGGAGGACGGAGCGCCGTGACGGCACGCAACGCCTCGCGCGTGCGCCACAGGAGATGGAGGGTCTCGGCGCGGTCGAGGGCCGCCCCCCAGTGCTCGGGGTCTCCCGCGAGGACGGCCTCGAAGCGTTCGAGCGCGGTCTCGAACTCGCCCGCGTCGAGCGCCTCTTCCCCCTCGCGCATCAGCTCGTCCAGACGCGAGGGAGAGGGCATGGCGTCAGCCTATGGCGTTCCCGAGGCGGGAGCGGAGGACTTCACGGCGCGATCGAGCAGGCCGTCGATCTCGGTGAGGACCGGATCGAGTTGGGCCACCTGGGAGCGGACCGCGTCGGCGTCGTTGTTCTGCACCCAGGGGCCGGTCTGCGTGATGGTGTTGCGTCCCGTGGCGATCTGGATCTTCATCGTTTCGTTGTCCATCAGGTTCATCGACGACGTCCTGGACTCGATGGCGTTGAACTGTTCGCCGATCTCCTTCATCGCCTTGGAAACGCCCTGGACGTCCGAGTCCTGCGCGGCGCGATCCATGCGCCCCTTCGCGTCACTCAGGGCCGCGCGCGAGGCGGCGAAGTCCGCGCCCGCATCCCCCTTCCCCGCCAGGGTCTGGCAGGAGGCGGCCCCCATCGCGAGCGCCGCGAGGGCCACGAGGAGGGCCGGAACGTGAGCGCGCCTCACAGGACGTACACGATCGTGAAGACGCCGATCCAGATCGCGTCCACGAAGTGCCAGTACCAGGAGGCCGCCTTCAGCGGGAACTGCTGCTCGTGCGTCACGCGGCCGCGCATCACCGCGCCGTAGACCACGTTCAGGAAGATGATCCCCATCAGGACGTGCAGCCCGTGGAAGCCCGTCAGCATGAAGAAGGTCGAGCCGAAGATCCCGCTCTTGATGTTGAAGGCCTCGCCGTTCAGCACGCCGTACTCGTAGGCCTGCCCGCAGAGGAAGATGGCGCCCAGGAAGATGGTGAGCAGGAGCGCCGAGACCACGCCCTCCCGGTTCTTCCGCTCGATCGCCACGTGCGCGAGATGGCAGGTCACCGACGAGGAGAGGAGGATCCCGGTGTTCACGGCCGGGAGCAGGAGCCCGAAGTGCGGCATGCCCGCCGGCGGCCAGCTCTTCGCGTGGGTGCGCGCGTAGATGATCGCGGCGAAGAAGGAGGCGAAGATCGCCGCCTCCGAGAGGATGAAGAGGATCATCGCCGTTCGGAGCCGCGCGTCGGCGTCCAGGAGGTCGCGTCCCACGAAGCTGTCCCGGAGCAGTTCGGCCCACCACCGCCCGGCGCCCAGGATCGTGACGAGGAGCCCGAACAGGAGGATCGCGATGCCCGCCTTCACCCCCCGCGTCGAGGCGATGATGCCGATCGGGATGAGGCCCGCGCCGATGGCCGTGATGATCGGCCACTGGCTCGGGACCGGGTCGTGGGAGTGGTGCTCCATCGCGATCGCCATGCGCGCTCCTCCGGAATCGTTACGGGTCGGAATTCAGCGGGCGAGTATGCCTTCGCGGACAGGCCATCGCAAGGACGTTGTGATCTTCGAACGGATGGGCGGAACGGGTCGTGGAGGGGGGGACCCTGGGGGGATCAGCGAACGACGACCAGCTTCACGCTCTTCTGGATACCCGGGGCGGCGACGCGGATCCAGTAGACGCCCGCGGCGGCGTGCTGGCCGCTCTCGGAGGCTCCGTCCCAGCGCAGCGTGTGCGGGCCCGCTTCCATGGCGCCGGAATGGAGCGAGCGAACGAGCCGGCCGCGCGCGTCGAAGACCTCCGCCGCCAGGGGCCCGGAACGGGCCAGCGTGAGCGCGATCTGCGCCGCCCCGGAGGTCGGAGACGGATAGGGCGCGCCGATCACGAGTTTCGGCGCGCCCAGCTCCGCGATGTCCACCCCGGTGACGTTCTTGGTGAGGTCGATGGTGGCCATGTTCGAGAAGCCGCTCCAGTTCCCCGAGGCATCGGCGACGCGGAGGACCGCGAAGTACTTCTTCCCCAGCACGAGGCCCGCGATCACCACCGAGTCCCTCGCGCCCGAGGGGGGCGGAACGTGCCCGCTCATGTTTACGACCGCCGCCTTGTTCCACCAGGCGAGCGTGTCGGTGCCGCTGACCGCGGTCGCCGTGTAACGAAGATCGTACTTGGCGGCCTGGCCGACGATGCCGTTGTCTCCCGTCGCGGTCCAGAGGAGCGTCACGGCGAGTCCGGCGGTCTGTGCCTGCGATCTGGAAACGGCGAGCGGTGCGATGGCGAAGCAGAGGGCGACACACAAAGCGGCACGGACGCGTCCGAGCAGGCGGGGCATGATCCTTCCCTGGGTGCGAGTTCGAGATGTCGATGGATCGGGATGTCGGTTCGGAACTGCCGGTTTTCATAGGCAGGAACCGTGCCGCGAAGGCACAGGGAGCAGGGAGGCACGCATCTAGTGGGAGATACGCGGTCCGTCGCGGACCACGAGCCGCGCGGGTGGATGCGGCGTGTACCCCCGCGTGCGGGCGGCGTCCCAGGAGGGAACGTCGTCTCCCGCGATACTATAAAGACGTTTTAGAGTCGCCCCGTTCGGAGGTTTTCCGTGGCCCGCGCTTCGGGCGGGCCCTCAGATTCGCGTGCGGCTCGTGGCCATGGCGGGCATCGGCTCTTCCTCGCGTGCCGGAGCCGGCGCCTCTTCGGGAGCGGCGCTCTCCGGCGACCCGCGCGCGGGCACCTTCGTGAAGCGGGCGAGATAGGTGTAGACCACCGGCACCAGCACCAGCGTGAGGAACGTGGAGAAGATCATCCCGCCCACCACCGCGATCCCCAGCGGACGCCGGGCCTCCGCCCCCGCTCCGAGCCCGATCGCGATCGGGAGGATGCCGAAGATCGTCGCCAGTGAAGTCATGAGGATCGGGCGGAGCCGGATCTGCGCCGCCTCCGCGACCGCATCCACGATCGAGAGGCCTCGCGCGCGAAGCTGGTTCGCGTACTCCACGATCAGGATCGAGTTCTTGGTCACGAGACCGATCAGCATGATGAGTCCGATCTGCGAGTAGATGTTGAGGCTCTGTCGGAAGACGAAGAGCGACACCAGGGCCCCCGCGACGGCGAGCGGCACGGCGAGCAGGATCGTGAGCGGATGGATGAAGCTCTCGAACTGTGCGGCGAGCACCAGGTAGATGAACACGATCGCGAGCCCGAACAGGAAGTAGAGGCTGGTGCTCGACTCGCGGAACTCGCGCGACTGCCCCGCCAGCTCGTGCTTCATGCCGGCGGGCAGCTTCTCGGCGGCGATCTTGTCGAGCGCGTCGAGCGCCATGCCCAGCGGCAGCCCCGGCGGAAGGCTGGCCGTGATCGTGGCCGAGCGGACCCGGTTGTAGTGGTTCAGCTCCTTGGGCGCGACGGTCTCCTTGATCGAGACCACGTTGGCCAGCTGCACCAGGCCGCCGTTCCCGCGGATGTAGATATCGTCGATCGTGCTGGGCGTGGAGCGCTCCTGGGGCGAGACCTGCGCGATCACGTCGTACTGCTTCGTCCCGCGCTTGAACTCGCTGACCGTGCGGCCGCCCAGGAGCGTCTCGAGCGTGGTTCCGATGTCGGTCACCGAGACGCCGAGCTGTGCGGCGCGCTCGCGGTCGATCGAGACGTCGAGCTGCGGCTTGTTCAGGCGCAGATCGGTGTCGAGGTTCAGGAGGTAGCCGAGCTTCGAGGCCTCCCCCATCATCGCCCCGACCCCCTGGGCGAGCTGCTCGTAGTCCTCGCCCTGGAGCACGTACTCGACGGGCGATGAGGAGAACCGTCCGCCGATGCTGGGCGGGTTGATGACGAAGGCGAGCACGCCCGGAATCGAAATCAGGCGCGGGAAGAGCTCTTGCACCAGCTGCTGCTGCGACTTGTGCCGCTCGGCCCTGGGCTTCAGTCCCAGGAAGAGGAAGCCGTTCGTGACCTGCCCCGGGCCGCCGAAGCCGAGACCCGTCGCGGTGAAGAGCCCCTTGCGCTCCGGCAGCGGGAGCAGGATCGACTCCACCTGCCGCATGTAGCCGTCGGTGTATTCGAGCGTCGAGCCCTCCGGCGCGATCACGATGCCGAACGCCACGCCCCGGTCCTCGGTCGGGACCAGCTCGCGCGGCAGCAGCATGAACATTCCGCCGATCAGGGCGAGGAGCAGCACGGCCGCGCCGAGCGCCACGCCGCGGTGGCCCAGGAACCAGCGAAGCGAGCGCGAGAACTGGACGTTCACGGCATCCAGGAAGCGGTCGATCCCCTGCGCCAGCTTCCCCTGTGCCTTGTCATGCGACGACTTCAGAATTCGCGAGGAGAGCATCGGAGTGAGCGTCAGGGCGACGAACCCCGAGATCAGCACCGCGACCGCGACCGAGAGTCCGAACTCGCTGAAGAGCCGGCCCACCGTGCCGGTGAGGAACGAAACCGGCACGAACACCGCGACCAGCGTGATCGTGGTTGCGAGCACCGCGAACCCGATCTCGTTCGATCCGTCGAAGGCGGCGCGCAGCCGCCCCTTCCCCATCTCCATGTGCCGGTAGATGTTCTCCAGCACGACGATGGCGTCGTCCACGACCAGCCCGATCGCGAGCACCAGCGCGAGCAGGGTGAGGATGTTGATCGTGAAGCCCATGAAATAGGCGACCGCGAACGTGCCGACGATGGAGATCGGGATCGCCACGGCGGGAATGAGCGTCGCGCGCGCGGTCTTCAGGAAGAAGAGGATCACGAGGATCACGAGGAACATCGCGATGAAGATCGTCTGCGACACCTCGTGGATCGAGTCCTTGATGAACGTGGAGGAGTCGTAGGCGACGTCGAGCTTCATCCCCTCGGGCAGCGTGGCCTGGAGCTGCGGCAGGGCGGCGCGGACCGCGTCGGCCACGTCGATCGTGCTCGCCTTCGACTGCTTCACGACGCCGAGCCCGACCGCCGGCTCGCCGTTCCATCGCACCGCGGTCCGCTCGTCCTCGGCCCCGACCTTCACGTCGGCGACGTCGTCGAGGCGGACCGTCTCGGTTCCGTCCTGCTTGACGATGATCGCGCCGAACTCCTCGGCGGTGACCAGGTCGCCGCGCGTCCGCACGGCGAACTCGCGTTGCGTCCCCTCGACGCGGCCCGCGGGGATCTCGGCGTTCTCCCGGCGCACCGCCGCCTCGACGTCCTGCGTCGTGAGCCCGTGCGCGGCCATGCGGCCCGGATCCAGCCACACGCGCATCGCGTAGCGCCGCTCGCCGCCGAGGAAGATGTTGCCGACGCCCGGCAGGCGCTGCAGCCGCTCCTTGAGCACGCGGTCGGCGACGTCGGACAGCTCGAGGTTGGAGAAGCGCTTGCTGGAGAGGGCGAGCCAGACGATGGGCTGGGCGTTGACGTCCACCTTCTCCACGATCGGATCGTCCGCCTCGGCCGGAAGCTGTCCGCGGACGCGCGAGACCTTGTCGCGCACGTCGTTCGTCGCCTCTTCGATGTTCCGAGAGAGCTCGAACTCGACCGAGATCGAGGAGCCCTGCTCGCGGCTGGAGGACTCGATCGTCTTCACCCCTTCCAGGGTGGCGAGCTGCTCCTCGAGCACGTCGGTGATCTCGGTCTCCACCACGCTGGGGCTCGCGCCGCGGTAGAACGTGGTGATCGAGACGATGGGCGGATCGACGTCGGGGTACTCGCGCACCGGGAGCCGCGAGAAGGAGATCACCCCGAAGAGGATGATCGCCAGGCTCATGACCGTGGCGAGGACGGGACGCTGGATCGAGACTTCGCTGAGCTTCATGGTTAGCCTTTCCGGGCCACCGCCGTCTTGCCCGAGGTCGCCTTGCCGGTCGTCGTCTTCCCGGCCGTCGTCTTGCCCGCGGGCGCGCCGGCCGTCGCCTTGCCGCCGGCCGGACCGCCCGTCGTGTCGGCGCCGGGGGCCGCCGCGCCGCCCGGTGCGCCCGTCGCGCCCGCTCCGCCCGGGGCCGACTGGATGGGAATGACTTTAGCGCCTTCGAAGAGCTTCTGGTGCCCGGCGCGCACGACGAACATGCCGGGCTCGAGGCCCTTCACCACTTCGACCACGTCCGCGAGGCGCGTTCCCAGCTGGAGCGAGCTGCGCGTGACCGTGCTGTCCTTCTTCACCACGTAGACGAAGCTCTCGCCGCCCTCGGAGAACACCGCCTCGTTCGGCACCGTGACCGCCTCGGGGCGCTGGCTCAGCACGGCGCTCACGTTGACCGACATGCCGGGCCGGAAGCGGCCGCCCGGGTTCCTCACGCGGGCGATCACGCGGCTGCTCCGGGTCTGCGGGTCGAGCACCGGGTCCATGACGTCGATCGCCCCGGTGAGCGCGTAGCCGGGAAACGCCGGCGCCGAGAGCGTGACCGGAGCGCCGCGATGAAGGCGCCCCAGGTAGCGTTCCGGCACCGAGAAGGTCACCTTGATCACGCCGATCGCGGCGAGATCGGTGATCGGGGTTCCGGCGCGCACGTAGGCCCCCGGGCTCACGCGCTTGGGACCCGTGACGCCCGCGAAGGGCGCCCTGATGCGCGTCTTCCGGAGCCGCGTCTCGGCGAGCGAGAGGTTCGCCTGGGCCACCTTGAGCGCCGCCGCGGCGTCGTCCAGATCCTGGGGCGCGCCGGCGCCCTGCCCCACAACCGCCTTCACGCGCTCGTACGACGCTTTCGCCTGGTCGCGGAGCGCCTCGGTGCGGGAGACGTCCGCCTTGAGCTGCGCGTCGTCCAGCTGCATGAGGAGCGCACCCGCTCCGACCGGCTGCCCTTCCACGAACGGGAGCCGCTTCACGACGGCGTCGATCTCCGAGACCACCTGGATCGCCTCGCCCGCCTCCGCCGATCCGACCGCCTCGAAGCGGTCGGCGACCGCGCCCTGGGTCACCGGAGCGATCTCGACCGGCATCGGCGGCGGCTTGAATCCCCCGCCCTGCGGGCCCTTCTGGCAGCCGGCGGCAGCCAGGACGAGAAGCGCGGCAGCGGTCCTGAGCGCGCCCGAATCTACGGAACGTCGGATCATTCGCTTCCTTCCCCCCGTGGCGTCGCCGGCGGGACTCCGCCGGACGTGAGATAACGGAGCTGCGCCGCGGCCCGGGCCGTGCGCACCAGGGCCTGAGAGTAGCGTTGCTGCGCGGCCGCGAGATCGGCCGAGAGGCGCGACAGCTCGAAGGCGGTCGTCCTCCCGTAGTTGTATTCGAGCACGCCGATGCGCACCTGCTCGATGGACGCGGCCACGCCGCGCCGCGCCGCGTCGAGCCGCGCGGTCGCGTGCACCAGCTCGCGATGCTGCTCCCGCACGTCGTCAGCCAGCGATTGCTGTCCGGCGACGAGATTCGCCTGGGCGCGGTCGGCCTCGGCCTGCAGCCGGTCCCGCTCCCCCGCCCCGGCGCGGAAGCCGATCGGCACGGTGAGCGAGGCGCCCGCGCTCCAGTTGGCGAAATCGCGATTTCGCGCCTGGGAGATCGCGTCGCTCAGGTTGCCGTTGATCGTCGTTCGCAGCGTATCGCCGCCGAAGATCACCTCCTGCGGCGTCCCGGAGAGCCCCGTACCGCCGAGCGTGCCGAAGACGTCGAGGGCGGGATAGGCGTTCCACTTGGCGCCCTTGTGCCGCGCGCGGGCCGCCGCCACATCGCGCTCACGGGCGCGGAGCTCGGGGTTGTTGCGAAGCGCGCGCTGGACGAGGTCGGACTCGGGGTCCACCGGGAAGTCGCGGGGCGGCTCGTCGGTCGGACGGAACCGCGCCGCCTCACCGGTCGGGCGGGCGCCGATCTGCGTCGCGAGCCGGTCCGAAGCCTGGTCCAGCGCCTCCTGGCGATCGAACACCGCCTGCTCCTGCTCCGCCAGGAAGACTTCGGACGTGGCGACCTGCCCCGGCCCGACGAGGCCGGCGCGGTTCCGAAGCTGCGCCTGGTGCAGGAGGGCCAGGGCCTGATCGCGGATGAGCTGCGCCACGGCGAGGTCGCGCTCGGCGGCGTACAGCTCCCAGTAGGTCCGTTCGACATTGGCGCGCACCAGCCCCACCGCGTCCTCGTAGCGCGCCTGCGCCGCCTCCAGGTCGCGGCTGGAAGCGCTCCTCGCGCTGGAGGTGCCCGGGCCGAATCCACGGAGAAGCGGCTGCCGCAGCGAGAGGCGGCCGGTCGCGTCGTACTGCGGGCTCAGCAGCGTGAAGGGGGCGTTGGTCTCGGTGCGCACCGCATCCAGCGAGGCCGAGAGCTGCGTGCCGAAGGGCAACTTGATGCGCGCGCCGCCGCTCGCCGTCGTCTCCTTCAGCGACGTTCCGGAGAACACCGACGACGAGGGGGTCTCCTGGTCCACGTGATTCACGTCCGCGAACAGCTCGGGATCGAACGCGCCGCGCTCCCGCCGCGCCGCGCCGCGCGCCGCCCGAAGCCGGGCGGCCGCGATCCGCACGTCGGTCGAGCCCTGGAGGGCCGCGCCCATGGCTTCGGCCAGCGAGAGCGGCTGTCCCTGGATTTCGCCCAGCGTGCGGGCCAGGGCGCTGTCGGGATTCGACGCGAGCGGCGAAGGCGCCGGGGGCGGTTGGTCGGTCTCCGCGGCGGGCTGCGCGATCGTGGGCGTGGCGGATAGGAACGAGAGAACGACGGCCGCGAGCGCGGCCAAGACCCCGGCGCCGGCGCGCGAACGCCGGCGCGGCCGAGGCGACGCCTCGGCGGACGCTGCCGATCCTGTGATCAATGAGTCCCCCACCCCGAATTTCGGGCCTTTCCGGTCCGACGAAACGAAGACGGCGAGTTTACGCTTCCGCGGGAACGACTTCCAGCGTTTGAAGCTCGACCCCCCGGAGCACCGACAGGCTGCGCGGGACGCCGGCCGCCTGGTCGATCAGCTTCGCCTGGAGGTCGTCGACGCTGGCCACAGGCTCCTCCCCGAAGCCGAGAATGACGTCCCCCTCCTTGGCGCCGGCCCGCTCCGCCGGTCCGTTCGGCTGGAGGCCCTGGATCAATACCCCGCTCTCGACCGGGAGGCGGAAGTAGCGGGCCACCTTGCGCGGCAGCGTCACGTTCTGGCCCGCGATCCCGATCACGCTCCGGCGCACGCGTCCGAACTGGATGAGCTGGCTCGCGACGCGCTTGGCGGTGTTGACCGCGATGGCGAAGCAGATTCCCTGGGCCGGAAGGATGACGGCGGAGTTCACCCCGACCACGTCCCCTTGCGCGGTGACGAGCGGACCGCCGGAATTGCCGGGATTCAAGGCCGCGTCGGTCTGGATCACGTTGTCGATGAGGCGGCCCGATCCGGCGCGCAGCGAGCGCCCCAGGGCGCTCACGACGCCGGCCGTGACGGTGGCCTGGAATCCGAACGGATTGCCGACCGCGATCACGAGCTGTCCCACCAGGAGCGATTGCGAGTCGCCCAGCTGGACGGGCCTGAGGTTGGGAGCGTGGATGCGGATCACGGCGAGATCGGATTCCGGATCGTCCCCGATCAGCTGCGCCTCGTGCCGCCCTCCCTCGGGAAGCCGGACCATGATGGAAGAGGCCCCGTGGACGACGTGGCTGTTCGTGAGAATGAACCCGTCGGGCGTGAAGACGAACCCGGAGCCCGACCCGCCTCGCGGCATGGGACGGTGCCCGCGCGCCGGGGGTCCGGAGGACTCGGGATGGCGCACTTCGATCGCCACGACCGAAGGGCCCGCGACAGCGGCAGCGTGGATGACCGCCCGGGAATAGGCATCGAGCGGCGCCGGATGCGGCCTCGCCTCGAACTCCGGGACGGGCTCCATCTCGAAGGAATCGCCGCTCGGCTCGCGCTGTGCCATGGCGCTTTGGATGCTCCGTAACAAGAAGGGTTTCCGGCCGAATCCCGGCTGCGCCGGGGCGCCGAGACTTCCGGGCGCCAGTTCGCTTATGATGAGCGGGTGATCGCTCGAACGTCCGGCGCGCCGGATCCTTCACGCAAGGCTCACGCCGCGTGACCGCTCCAGACCCCACGGAATTCTATCTCGGCGAGCCGGAGGAGCACGGCCGGCTGCGCTGCCTGGTCTGGGAAGTGGAGCGGCCCCGCGGCCGCTTCAGCATCATCCACGGCCTGGGGGACCACGCGGCACGGTACACCCACGTGGCCGAGGCGCTGGCGCGCCGCGGCTTCTCGGTGGAGGCGATGGATCTCCCCGGGCACGGCAAGTCGGGCGGGCCGCGCGGTCACGTCCGCCACTGGGACGACTATCGCGGCGCGGTCGAAACGTGGATGGGGCACTCCGCTTCCCTTCCCGGGGCGGAGACGCGCGCGATCCTGGGCCAGAGCATGGGCGCCTTCGTCGCGCTGGACTGGACCCTGGGCCACCCGCGCGACGTGCGGGCGCTGGTGCTCTGCGGCGCGCCGTTCGAGGTCGTGCTCAAGCCATCGATGCTGAAGGTCAAGGCCGCCCAGCTCGCCGCGCGCATCTGGCCCGGGTTCTCGCAAGGGAACACCATCCTCCCCTCGATGCTCTCGCGCGATCCCGAAATCGTGCGGGCGCACTCGGTCGATCCCCTGGTCCACTACAAGATCAGCGCGCGCCTCTTCTTCGAATTCCAGCGCATGCGCCTGGAGCTGATGCGCCGCGCCGCCGAGCTTCCGGTGGACACGCTGGTCATCCACGGCGGCGCCGACCCGATCTCGAGCGTGGTGGGCGCGCAGCGCTGGGCCGCGCGCTGCCCCCAGGGACGGGTCACCTGCCGTCTCTACCCCGGCCTGCTGCACGAGGTGCTGAACGAGCTGGAGCGCCGCGAGGTGATGCAGGACGTCGTGGGGTGGGTCGAGGGCGTGATGCCGGGCACGGATTCTAGCGGCGTTTCGCGGAGCCTCCCAACAACGACCGAATCGACCGGGTCCACACCTCCAGCTTCTGACGGCGCTCTGTAGCGGACATCTCGGGGCGGAACACCTTCGCCCCACCGCGCGAAACCGGGACGTCGCCCCGGTCGCTCCAGATTCCCGCGCCGATCCCCGCGAGCAGCGCCGCCCCCAGCGCGGTGCTCTCGAGCATCGCGGGGCGCGTGATCGGGATCCCCAGGAGATCGGCCTGGGTCTGCATCAGGAGATCGTTCGCGGCGGCGCCGCCGTCCACGCGAAGCGCGCGCACGCGGGAGCGCGCGTCCTTCTCCATCGCCGCCACCACGTCGCAGGTCTGGAACGCGATCGATTCCAGCGCGGCCCGGGCCAGGTGCCCCCGCGTCGTCCCGCGCGTGAGGCCTGACCAGACGCCGCGGGCCTCGGGCCGCCACCAGGGCGCGCCGAGCCCCGCGAACGCGGGCACCAGGACCGTGCCGCCCGCGTCGGGGACCGACCGGGCGAGGGGCTCCACGTCGGCCGCCGTCGCGATGATCCCGAGGCTGTCGCGCAGCCACTGCACCGCCGCCCCGGCGATGAACACCGAGCCCTCGAGGGCGTAGGCCGGCTCGCCGCGCGGCCCGCACGCCGCCGTCGTGAGCAGCCCCGAGCGCGAAGTCGTCGGCACAGCACCGGTGTGCAGCATGAGGAAGCAGCCGGTGCCGTACGTGTTCTTGATGCCGCCCCGCCGCACGCACCCCTGGCCGAAGAGCGCGGCCTGCTGGTCTCCCGCGATCCCACGAATGGGAATCCCGTCCGGAAGGCCGGGGACGCCGCGGGTCGCGCCGAAATCGCCGGCCGAGGGGCGCACCTCGGGAAGCATCGCTTCGGGAACGCCGAAGAGGTCGGCCAGCTCCGGATCCCAGCGGCGGCGCCGGATGTCGTAGAGAAGCGTCCGGCTGGCGTTCGTGGGGTCGGTGGCATGCACGGCGCCGCCGGTGAGCTTGGCGACCAGCCACGAATCCACGGTGCCGAACGCGACCGCGCCCCGGCGCGCGCGCACGCGCAGTCCGGCGTCGTGCGCCAGGAGCCATTCCACCTTGGTCGCGGAGAAATAGGGATCCAGGCGCAGTCCGGTCCGTTTCCGCACCAGAGGCTCGCGGCCCGCGCGGCGGAGCGCCTCGCAGCGCCCGGCGGTGCGGCGGTCCTGCCACACGATGGCGGGGGCCGCGGGGCGCAGCGACCCCCGCTCCCAGAGCAGCGCCGTCTCGCGCTGGTTCGTGATGCCGATCGCGGCGATGCGCTCCGCCCGCGCGCCGCGCAGCGCCGCCCGCAGCGCGCGGAGCGTCGTCTCCCAGATCTCCTCGCCGCGATGCTCCACCCATCCCGGCCGCGGGAAGTGCTGGGGCAGCTCGGCGTAGCCGCGCGCCGTCACGCGGGCGCGGTCGTCCAGCAGGAGCGCCGTCGTGCCGGTGGTGCCCTGGTCGATGGCGAGGAGCCGCGCGCCGCGGCTCACGCGCGCGCGACGGCTCACGCGATCCCCCGCGTTCCCCGCTCCGCCTGGCCCGACCCGGCCGCCGCGTCGATGGCGCGCTCCTCCCGGTCCAGGATCGCGAGCAGCCGCTCCACCTCGGCCGAACGGGTCCGCTCGGACCAGCCCAGCACCGGCGCGGCCCACACCGCGCACGGCACCGCGGCCTCGCGGAGCGCCCGGGCATCCAGCCAGAGGCGCGTCCGGCGGAGCAGGATGTCGTCCAGGCGGCGCGCCTTCTCCACGCGCGCCGCGTGGGCCACCTCCGCCTCGGAGATCCGAAACCCGCCCGCGACCTCGGCCGCGCGGGGAAAGTCGCGGCGGAGCCTCTCGATCGATTCCGCGCGGCCGCTCTTGAGCGGAAGCGATGCGGTGACGCACGGCGCCACGCGCGCGCCCAGCGCGCGGACGATGCCGTTCACGACGCGCTCGGCGAGCGCGCGATGGGTCGTGTACTTCCCTCCCACCATCGTCCAGAGCCCGCGCTCGACGAGCACGCGGCTCTCGCGGCTGTTCTCCCAGGGACGCTCCGCGCGTCCGCGCGCGAGCGGCCGCACCCCGGCGAAGGCTCGGACCGGCCGCGCGCCGGCGAGCGCGCCGGGAAGCGCCGCGGCCGACTCCTCGAGGAGATAGCGCACGTCCTCGGCGTGCGGCTCCACCGCGCCGGGATCGGACGCATCGTCCACGTCGGTGGTGCCGGCCAGCGTGTGCGTTCCCCAGGGGATGACGAAGAAGACGCGGCCGTCCCGGCGCGCCGTGAGGAGGAGCGCCGTCCGGGGAGGGGTCGCCGCGAACACCACGTGCGCGCCGCGGGTGCGGCGCACGCAGGGCGGGGGATGCCCTTCGGCCATGGCGCGCACCTCGTCCACCCACGGTCCGCCGGCGTTCACCACCGCGCGCGCCTCGACCTCGGCGTCGGTCCCCGTGATCCGATCGTGGAAGTGCGCGCGCCAGGATCGCCCGTCGGCGGTCGTGGCGAGCGCGATCGCCTCGGTGTGGGTCCGGATCGTCGCGCCCGCCCGCTCGGCGTCCACGGCCAGCGCGACGCAGAGCGCGGCGTCGTCCATCTGCGCGTCGGCGAAGAGCGATCCCCCGCGGAGATCGGCCGGATCGAGTCCGGGAGCGAGCCGGAGCGCTTCCTCCGCCGCGACCCCGCTCCGCTCCGCGGCGCCGCCCGCGAGGAGGCGGTAGAGCGCGAGGCCGGCGCCCACCCACCAGCGCGCGCGGCCGCGGCCGGCATAGTGCGGAAGGAGGAACGGGAGCGGCCGCACGAACTCGGGAGCGGTGTGGAGCAGGATGGCGCGCTCGCGAAGCGCCTCGCGGACCAGGCGGATCTGGCCGTTCTCGAGATAACGAAGGCCGCCGTGGATCAGCTTCGAGGTGCGGCTGCTGGTCGCCGAGGCGAGATCGCCCTTTTCGAGGAGCAGCGTCTCGAGTCCGCGGCGCGCCGCGTCGCGCGCGACGGCGACGCCGTGGATCCCTCCGCCGATCACGAGGATGTCGACCACTCGATTTCCTCCCCCCACGCGTCCCTGCGCGGCCGGCCGCAGTGTAGTGGAGGGCGCGGAAGGCCGCCAGATGCGATCCGTGCTAGGCTCTGCCCGCTTCGATCATCGCACGTCCGCCGCGCCGGCGCGGCACCTCTGGAGGAACCATGACTCCGCTCGCTCCCCTTGAAGGACGCCGCGCGCTCGTGACCGGGGCGACCAGCGGCTTCGGCCTCGCCATCGCGCGCCGCTTCGCGGCGGAGGGCGCGCGCGTCGTCCTCACCGGCCGCCGGGAAGACCGCCTGCGCGCGGCCGCCGACGAGCTGCGCGCCCAGGGTGCGGACGCGACGGCGCTGGCGTTCGACGTGCGCGACCGCGCGGCGGTCGAGCGCGCGCTCGCCGACAAGGAGCTCGTGGGGAGCCTGGACATCGTGGTGAACAACGCGGGGCTCGCGGCGGGGCTGGACCCGGTCCAGACGGCCGATCCGGACGACTGGGAGCGGATGATCGACACCAACGTGAAGGGGCTGCTCTGGGTCACGCGCGCCGTTCTCCCCGCGATGATCGCGAAGACGCGCGGCGACGTGGTGAATATCGGCTCGGTCGCGGGGCACCAGGCCTACGGGGGCGGCTCGGTCTACGCCGCCACCAAGTTCGCCGTCCGCGCCATCACCGAAGCGCTGCGCTACGACGTGCTCGGCACCGGCGTGCGCGTGATGAACGTGGAGCCGGGCCTGGCCGAGACCGAGTTCAGCCTGGTGCGCTTCCATGGCGACGAGGCGCGCGCCCGGGCCGTCTATCGCGGCGTGCGGCCGCTGACGGCCGAAGACGTGGCCGACGCGGTCGCCTGGGCGGTCACCCGCCCCGCGCACGTCAACGTGCAGGAAATCCTCCTCATGCCGACCGATCAGGCCTCGGCCTACGCCGTGCATCGGCGCGAGGAGCCCGCGCGCTGAACCGGGATCCCGCGCCGGTGTATACTTTTCCGATGCCCGTCCCATCGCGAACCCGCTTCGGCGCGGCCGCCGCGGCGCTCCTGCTCGTCCTGGCCGTTTCGGCGCTCGCCGGAAAGCCCGCGCCGCTCGCGGTGCAGGAGTCGGGCTCGGGCGCTCCCGCGATCGTCCTCGTGCACAGCATCGGCGGCGACCGGAACGACTGGAGCGCCGTCGCGCCCCTCCTGGCGGCGCATCACCGCGTGCTGGTCGTGGAGCTTCCGGGACACGGCCAGAGCCCGCCTCCCGAGGGAACGCCGACGGTGGAGGGGGCGGCCACATCGCTCGCCAAGACGCTCGCCGACCGCAAGGTCGAGCACGCGATCCTGGTCGGACATTCCTACGGAGCGCTCGTCGCCCTGAAGACCGCGGCGGATCAGCCGAAGCGGGCCCGCGCCGTGGTCGCGGTGGACGCCGCCACCTACACGCCGGCCGACTCGGAGCGGATCGCCGAGGCCGACCGGGTGCTGACCGAGCGGTACACGGTCTTCCTGAGCGCGGTCTACCAGGCGATGACGAAGAATCCGGAGACCGGCGACAGTCTGCTCGCGCGGGCGATGCGCGTGCAGCCCTCCCTGCTGACCGGATATTTCCACGACTCGTGGCGCGAGGACCTGCGTCCGGCGATCCGAACGATGAAGACCCCGGTTCACCTCGTCGCGACCGTGGGGCTCTGGCCTGACGCGGAATCGTGGACCAGCGCGCGGAAGCGGCTGGGCTACGAGACGGCCGGGCCCGCCGTGGGGCATCGCGTGGCGGAGTCGGCGCACATGGTGGCCCTCGATCAACCCGACTCGCTGGCCGCCATCATCGAGACCGTCGCCGCGCACCCCTGACCGCGCCGGGGACGCTCCGTTCCCACGTCAGTCCTTCCGCCGCAGCACGTGGTACAGATTCCCGTGCTCCCCGACCCGGTAGTCCTCGAGCGGAAATTCCTCGAAGTTGTCCCAGTAGATCGCGTCCAGCGTGAACGGGCTTTCGGCCAGGAAGCGGGTCACGTCCTCGTGGGTCCAGTAGCGGAGCACGTGCTCCTCGTCGATCACGTGGCGCTCCTTGCCGCGGCGCGCGGTGATCCGGCAGTGCTGGTAGGAGCGCCGCGCCCCCTCGTCCTCGCGAAGCACCTCCCAGAGAAGCGTCGTCGAGAGGTCGCCGCCACGGTTCCCCCAGGGGCCGAAGCGCGCCCGCTCGGGCGGCTCGCCCCCGTAGGAGAACTGCGCGACGTAGATGCCGCCGGGGCGCACGGCGCCGCCCATCCGCTCCAGGTGGCCGGCGACGGCCTCGTCCTCGAGCAGGTAGCCGATCGAGTTGACCAGGTTGATCGCCGCGTCGAAGACCCGCGGCGGCTGGAAGGCGCTCATCTCCCCCAGCCACACCTCGCCGCCGACGGAGCGCAGCCGCTCGCGGGCGAACGCGGTCATCGCGGGGCTCAGGTCGTAGCCCGCGACTTCGTAGCCCTGCTCCGCGAGGGCGCGCAGGAGGCGCGCGGTGCCGCAGCAGGGCTCGAGGACGCTCTGCACCACGACGGCATGCCGGGTGAAGATCCGCTCCAGGAATTCGATCTCCAGATCGAGCCGCCAGCCGGTGGCGACGTCGTAGATCTCCGGGGTGCGATAGGCGAGCGATGCGGCGGGACCGGCCGGTTCGGCGGCGGGGGCCGGAATGTTTTCGACGGAGCTCAAGGGGTCCCTCCCGACTGGGGGGAAAACGACATCCGGGGCGAGCCTTTCGGCCCGCCCCGGAGCATTGACACGCAGAGTGGTTCGCTCGGCGCTATGCCTTGCGGACGTTCGCCGCCTGCAGACCCTTCGGTCCACGGACGATGTCGAACTCCAGCCGCTCGCCCTCGGCCAGCGTCTTGAAGCCCTCGCCCACGATCGCCGAGTAGTGAACGAAGACGTCCTCGCCACCCTCCTGCTGGATGAACCCAAAGCCCTTCGCTTCGTTGAACCACTTCACGGTTCCAGTCGCCACGGACAAAACTCCTCCACTGACGGGGCGTACGCCCCTTCCTACGACCGCCTCGAGGGCGGCACGCCCGGCCACTTTGGTCGGGCTTCCGGCGCCGGGCCCGGTTTCGGGCCGGCGTGCGCCGGATACAAGAAAAGCCGCAGGCGAACTCTCCTGCGGCGTTGAAGACACGTTCGGTGTTTCGTACAACCGTCAGGCAACAGAAAGAGTATCGCCCGTTCCGAACCGGCTGTAAAGGGGAAAGTGGGGGTCGCGCAGGGGCTCGGGGCGGAACGGGTTACGCCCCGGCCCTCGAAGCTGCTACACTCGCGCGCCCGCAAACGGGAGGCGCCGGCCCCGCCGCGCCTCCGAGGGCGACCGATCATGGAACCATCCATCGACCGCGACCCCGCGGCCCGGCTCCTGGACACGCCCGTCCGGGATCTCAAGCTCTCCCTCGCAGGCTCTCCGGTGGAGCGCCTCACGAAGCGGCTCGTGCGCGAGCTGCGCGCCCGCGGACTCAAGCGCTTCACGCCCGAGTTCTACCTCACCGACGAGTGGGGCTGCCCTTCCGGGGAGCCGGTCATCGGCGTTCCCTTCTATCTCGCCGACCGCACGCTGATGCGATTCGAGCGGCGCATGAACGATCTCGAGAGCCCGCGCGAGATCATGATGTACCTGATCCACGAGGCGGGACACGCGTTCAACTACGCGTATCGCCTCTACCCGACACCGGAGTGGCGTGCTACGTTCGGCCCATTCCGCCGCCGCTATCGGGACGATTACAGGCCGGTGCCGTTCAGCCGGTCGTTCGTGCGCTATCTGCCGGGCTGGTACGCGCAGAAGCATCCCGACGAGGATTTCGCCGAAACGTTCGCGGTGTGGCTGACGCAGTCGCCGGGGTGGAGGAAGCGCTACGAGGGGTGGCCGGCGCTCGCCAAGCTCGAGTACATGGAGCGCGTGACGGCCGAGCTGGGCGACCAGGACCCGGTCGTTCCGAAGGGCCGGACCGACATCACCGTGGATGAGATGGAGCAGACGGTGCGCGAGGTCTTTCAGGAGATGTCCGCGCGCAATCGCGCCGCGCTCGAGCTGAAGCCCGACGACGATCTGGCCGATATCTTCATGAAGAAGGACCCCAAGCGCAAGAACACGCGCCCGGCCTGGCAGATCGTGGCCGAGCACCGGCTGGCCCTGGTGGACGCCATCGCGTACTGGACCGGCGTGCGCCGTCCGGTCATCCGGACCATGGTGGACGGAACCATCGAGGCGCTCCGCGCGGCCGAGTACCAGGGCATCCGCGGCCGGGAAGCGGAATATCTCATGCGACTCACGGCATACGGCACCACCCTCGCGTTCAGCTACTTCTCGCGAGGCAAGTTCCACAACCTCTAGGAGAGGAGCGCATGGCCGAAGCCCCGTTGCGCGTGGCGGTCCTCTACGACGAGTGGCACGAAGAGAAGGAGCCGGAGCCCGAAGAGCCGGCCGAGCCGCCGGCGCCCGGAAAGCGGAAGAAGCGGCGCGAGAAGCTGGACCGGGAAGAGGTGTTCGAGGCGCTGAAGAAGCGCGGCCATCTGCCCAAGTATCACTGTCTCGACGGGCGGCCGCGTTCGCTCAAGGCGCTCGCGAACCTCGACGTCGACGTCATCTTCAACCTGAGCGAGTCCTACGCCGGCGACGACACGCAGGACATCGCCATCGCCGCGTATCTCGACCTGCTGGGCAAGCCCTACACCGGCTCCGGCCCGGCGGGACTCCACCTCGCTCAGGACAAGGCGGTGGCCAAGCGGCTCTTCTCCTTCCACGGCATCCGGACGCCGAACTTCGCGGCCGTCTACCAGGGGCGCCTCGACTGGTCGCACGACATCCACTTCCCCGTGATCGTGAAGCCCAAGCGCGAGGACGGCTCGATCGGCATCGAGTTCAACGCCGTCGTCGGCTCGATCAAGGAGCTGATGGAGCGGATCGACCAGCTCCACGCCGATCTCGACTCGCCGGTGCTCATCGAGGAATACATCGAGGGGCGCGAGCTGTACGTCGGCGTCCTGGGAAACGATCAGCCCCAGGCGCTGCCGCTGGTCGAGCTGAACCTCTCCGATCTTCCGGAGGGGACCCCGCGCATCGCGGGGACCGAGGTCAAGTGGGAGCGCGGGACGGCGGCCTACAAGAAGACGAAGCTCCGCCTCCCCGACGACATTCCCGAGGAGCTGGTGGCCGAGATCCAGGACACGGCGTGCAAGGCGTGCCGCGCGCTCGAGGTGCGCGACTATGCGCGCGTCGACCTCCGGCTGAAGCCGGACGGCACGTGGTACACGCTGGAGGTGAATCCCAACCCCTGGCTCCACTCCACCGCCGAGTTCGTCCTCGCGGCCCGGCAGTCGGGGCGCGACCAGGCCGGGCTCATCGAGGAGATCGCGCTGATGGCGCTGGCGCGGCACCGCCGGCGCCGAGCGCGCCGATCACATTGAGCGTGACCCGCTCCGCGTCCTGCTGCCGGCGCTTCGGACGAAGCGCCGGCGAGCCCCAGTCGTCCAATCCCCACGCCCACTGGACCGATCCCGTCGAGAAGACCACCGCCCCCGAGGGCGCCCGGTAGACCGTCGCTTCCGAGTTCTCGGTGGTGCCGTCCTTGAAGCGGATGGGCGAGCGCGACAGCACTTCGAGCCGGGGGGGCGACCACGTGCCATAGAGCGAATCGCCCACGAACGAGCGGTCGGTCTCGTAGCCGACCAGCCCCGTCAGCGCGCGCGTGGTTCCCTTGGCGACCCCCGTTCCCCGGTAGATCCACGAGTTCCGCATCGCGGGTATCGGAACGAAATCGGCCTCGACGCTCTCCTCCCCGCGCGCGGTCATGACGCCGAGGAGCGCCACCTCCGGCCGGCGCGGATGGAGGTTCCGGAAGCGGACGGTGAGGTCCCGGTCGGCGGCGGTGTCGAAGAGCGAATCGCGCGTGTAGTCCTTGGAGCAGAAGAGGACGCGACCTTCGGCGCCCTCCGAGGAGGGCTCGATCCGGATCTGCCAGTAACCCGCGTTCGCTCCGAACAGCGCGAGGCCCGTCCCGGCGTCGCGCGCCCGCTCGAGCGCGTCGCGCATGAGCCGCGACCAGTACTCGGGGTGCCCCGCGATCATGAGTCCGCGCCGGCCCGCGGCCAGGGTGGAATCGGCGTGCAGGTCGAGATCGGCCGCATAGGCGGTCTCGATCCCGTTCCGCTCGAGCCAGCGGATCATCGGGTACTCCCACCCCGCTTTCCGCACCGTGTGCGGCGTTGTGAGCAGCTCCCCCGCGCCCAGCCCCCGCCACGCGCCCGGACCCGACCCGTAGGGGCGGTCGTAGGACACCCGAAGGGCGCGGGCCTGCCGCCGGCTGTTGAAGTCGTAGAGGCTGGTCCCGCCCCAGTCGTTGTAGGCCTGCCAGGTCGTGGTATTGAGGAGAAGGAGGTAAGGGGCGCGGGTCCCCGCGGGCTCGCGCACCACGAACGGGACAAAGGCCTGCTTCGCGGTCCCCGAATCGGTGAGCCGGGCGAGGTAGACGCCGCTGGGCCAGTCGGTTCCGGTCCGGATCCGGAGCGACACCGGCCACCGGCAGGCCACGAGCCCGTCCTCGGGCCGGGGCTCGGGAACTTCGAGCGGCTCCCCGGGGGTTCCCTGGATCGCCGAGACCAGGCGCGCCCCTGCCCCCCCGTACCAACCCAAACGGTAGATCCGGGTATCAAAACGGCCGGAACGCGCGCTGACGTGGAGGGCGATGGAATCGCCGGCCCGGACACTCGCCGCGGAGGCATAGCCTTCGATCTCCCGGCCGGTGGCGGGGTTGGAAAGCTCCCAATCGCGGCTCCCCGGCCTCGAGTTCTCGGCGGCCACCCGCCCGCGCAGGGCGGGGGCGGGTCCTCCGGGCCCGGGCTCGGGAGCCCGGGCGCATGCCGGGAGCAACAGCAGAAGCCCGGTGGCCCCTGCCCTTGACACCACGGAAAGGATTCGGGAACATCGCGAAAGCCAACGACGTCGCGTCCACATCATCCCCAAGGCCATACCCCACCGCCCCCCGAAGGAGAACCGGAATGAACGTCCTGTCGCACCGCCGTCCGGCAGCGCGGCTGCCGCGCCGCGCGCCCGCGCTCGCCTCGCTTCTCGCGCTCGCCGCTCTCGCGGCGACGGCGCCCGCGGCGTCCGCGAGCGTCAAGCCGCCGCAGATCAAGCTGGATTACGAGAAGTACACCCTTCCGAACGGTCTCGAAGTGATCCTTCGCGAGGATCATCGACTTCCGATCGTCGCCGTCAACACCTGGTACCACGTCGGACCCGCGAACGAAGCGGCCGGCCGAACCGGCTTTGCCCACCTCTTCGAGCACATGATGTTCCAGTCCTCGGGCCACGTGGGTGAGGACCAGTTCTGGAAGTACATGGAGGGCGCGGGCGCCTCGTTCATCAACGGGACCACCGATTTCGACCGCACGAACTACATGGAGGACGTCCCCTCCAACCAGCTCGAGACGGCGCTCTGGCTGGAGAGCGACCGCATGGGCTTCCTTCAGGACCGCCTCACGGCCGCCTCGCTCGCCAACCAGCAGGACGTCGTGCGCAACGAGCGGCGGCAGAGCGTCGAGAACGCCCCGTACCAGATCGTCGAGGAGGCGATGTGGCACATGATGTTCCCCCAGGGCCATCCCTACTACGCGTGGGTGATCGGCTCGCACGAGGACATCCAGGCCGCCAAGATCGAGGATGTGAAAGCGTTCTTCAAGCAGTACTACACGCCGAACAACGCATCCCTCGTCATCGTCGGCGACATCGACCGCGTCAAGACCAAGAAGCTCATCGAGAAGTACTACGGCACGATCCCCCGCGGCCCGGCCGTGCCTCCCATCACCGCGACCACGCCGCCGCTCACGTCCGAGCAGCGGGCCGTGATCACCGACAAGGTCGAGCTGCCGCGGGTCTACTTCTCCTGGTTCACGCCCCCCATCTTCAAGCCGGGCGACGCCGACGCGCAGATCGCCGCGGACATCCTGGGCGGCGGCAAGGCGAGCCGGCTGTACAAGACGCTCGTGTACGAGAAGCAGATCGCGCAGGACGTGAGCGTCTCCCAGAACTCCTACCAGCTCGGGTCGGTCTTCACGTTGCAGATCACGGTGAAGCCGGGGCACACCCCCGAGGAGGCGGAGAAGGCGGCGCAGGAAGTACTCGACGCGTTCAAGGCCGAGGGGCCGACGCAGGCCGAGATCGACGCCGCCCAGAATTCCACCTATTCCGGAATCGTCACCAGCCTCGAGAACCTGGGCGGCTTCGACGGCATCGCGAACCGGATGAATCAGTACAACCAGTTCACGAAGAATCCGGGCTATCTGAACCAGGACCTGGCCCGCTACGCGGCGGTCACCCCCGCCACGGCGAAGAAGTTCGCGCAGGATTACCTGAAGAACGACGCGCGCGTGGTGATCTACGGCGTCCCGGGAGACAAGAAGCTTCCGCCGAATCCGACGGCGCCGCCCAAGCCGACGGGCGAGGAAGCCAAGATCGAGTCCGGCGAGCCGTGGCGCAACACGGTGCCGACGGCCGGTCCGGTCTCCAAGGCCGCGCTCCCGACGCCGAGGCGCTTCACGCTGCCGAACGGACTCCAGGTCTACCTGGTCGAGTCGCACAACCTGCCGGTCGTGGCCGCGAACCTCGTGCTCCGCTCCGGATCCGCGGCGGATCCGAAGGACGCTCCGGGCCTCGCCGGCTTCACCGCCTCCATGCTCGACGAAGGAACCGAGTCGATGGACGCGCTCGGGATTGCCAATCGGATGTATGCGCTCGGGGCCACCCTGAACACCGGCTCCTCGTCCGACGCGTCCAATGCCAGCGTCCGCTCGCTCAAGCAGAACGCCCGCGCGGCGATGGACGTGCTGGGCGACGTGGTTCTCCGGCCCGGGTTCCCTTCCAAGGAAGTGGACCGGGTCCGGAACGACCGCCTCACCTCGCTTCTCCAGCAGCGCGACCAGCCGTTCCAGACGGCGATCCGGGTCATGAACGCCTCGCTCTACGGCCCCATGCACCCCTACGGCCACACGGCCCTGGGGACGGAGGAGTCGCTCAAGAAGATCTCGCGTGACGATCTGGTCTCGTTCTACAAGGGCGCCTACGGCCCGAAGAACGCGGCGCTCGTCATGGTCGGCGACGTCACCGAAGCCGAGGCCAAGAAGCTCGCGGCCGACGTCTTCGGCGCCTGGAAGGGCCAAGGCGGCGAGTCGCCGCTGCCGCCCGAGGGCGCCACGGCCACCTCGCGGGTCATCATCGTGGACAAGCCGGAGTCGCCGCAGACCGCGGTGCTCGCCGGCCAGGTCGGCGTGGCCCGTTCCAATCCCGACTACGAGAAGCTGGACGTCATGAACACGGTGCTCGGCGGGATGTTCTCGAGCCGGATCAACCTGAACCTCCGCGAGGACAAGGGCTATTCGTACGGCGCCTTCTCCTTCATCGGTCAGAACCGGGGCGTGGGTCCCGTCATGGCGGGCGCCGCCGTTCGCGCCGACGCCACGGGCCCTTCGATCGACGAGATCCTCAAGGAAGTCGCGCGGATGAGGGACGCGGGCGTCACCGACGACGAGCTCAAGATGGCGAAGGACTCGATGGTGCGCTCGCTTCCGGCCAACTTCGAAACGACCTTCAGCACGGCGGGCACGCTGGCGCAGATCTACATGTACGACCTGGCGCTGGATTACTACCAGACGCTCCCCTCCCGCATCGAGGCGATGACGAAGGACGACGTGGGCGCGGTCGCGAAGAAGTACCTCACGCCCGATCGCATGCTGATCGTGGCCGTGGGTGACAAGAAGGTCATCGAGCCGCAGATCTCGAAGCTCTCGCTCGGTTCCATCGCCTACAGGGACGCCGACGGGAAGGATATTGCGGCGAGCGCTCCCTGATCCGCTCCGCCGCAGCGGAGCGGAACTCCAGTTCTTCCAAGCAAGGGCCGCCCTCCGGGGCGGCCCTTCGCGTGTCAGCTCCGTCAGGTGCTGACATGACAGAACGGCGGGACTAGGCCAGCGACCGCCCTTACCCTCTGCCCCGCCATCCCGCGCCATATCGACCCACCCCCACAGATCTGCGCATGCGGACGCACTCCACGGAAACAGCGCTCGACCACCCCGCGGCGCGCTTCGCGCGCCGCAATTAGAGGGCACACCTCTTGCAGCCAACCGAGCGCACTGCATTCCGCCAATCGAAGACGCGCAGCCCTTCGAACGAAGGAGATCGCATGAGCACGCCGCGCACGCGGCCGGAAGCGCCGGCCCGAACCGATCCCGGCCCAAGGGAACGCCTGGCCCTCCTCGAACCCGCGGCCGCTGGTTCCCGGAGCGACGCCGAGCTGCACCGGGCCATCGAGTCCGCCGCGACGCGGCTCCTGGGCCTTGCTCTGGCGCGAAGCGCCGAGGAGCGGGACCCCGACGAAGAATGAAGCGAAGGAGGTACTCATGACGAACGAGACCCAGACCATCGACGGCGCCATCGAGCAGGTGGAGCGGCTCTACGAGTCGGTCACCGGCCGCGAAGCGCCCACGCTGGAAGAGAAACCCTACGCGATCATTCCGCCCGAAAAGGTGCCCGAGGAGCACGTTCAGGAGCAGGTGGACCGCCTGATCCAGACGCTCGCGCAGTTCTCGGGCAAATCCGAGGCCGAACCGGAATGGAAGCCTCCGATCGCGCTCTGGGAGGGTCGCAACGAAGTTCGGATCGTGGTCGATCTCCCGGGAGTGGAGCGGGACGCGGTGCGCGTGGCAGTCAGCCGCGGCATGCTCGAGCTCACCGGGACCCGGCTGTTGCGCCCTGCCGAGGACGATTCGATCAAGCTCCGCTACGCGGAGCACCCGTACGGCAAGTTCCGCCGGACGATGCCCCTGCCTCACGGCGCCAAGGTCGAGCAGCTGAAGGCCGAGATGAGGTCCGGGGTGCTGGAGCTTCGCATCCCGAGGGAAGCCGAGATCGTCGAGATCAAGACCGTGACCGTCGGCTGAACGGAGCAGGTCATGACCCGTCATCCCAGAAAACGAACACCACCGCCACGGAAGGCCGCCGACCCGGCACCACGGGCCCCTGGCGGCGCACGCAAGGAGGAATCCATGGAAGCAAAGGTCGATGTCCGGAAGCTCCAGATTCTCAATGACCGGATCAATCAGACGATCGACGCCCTGAGCCAAGTCCGTCTCTCGGTCCATGGCCTCGGGCACACGGGGGTTCCCACGCCGATGTTCCATCCGTTCAGCGCCTACACCCAGGGATTGGGAGTGCCGACGATTCCGAACTTCCCGGGCATCCCCTCGTTCCCGCCGGTTTCGCCGTACAGCATGATTCCGCCGGTTCCGGGCCCGATCGGGCTGTCGCACACGCCGTTCAACCCGCTCGTGAACCCGCTCTTCAACCTTCCGACGCCCTACACCACCCCGTTCGTCAACCCGATGATCCCGCCGGTTCCGACCCCGGGCATCACGCCGAACTGGGCTCCGACGCCGTGGACGGGCTTCGGCGGCGGGCTGTTCCACACGCCGATCGATCCCATCGAGCTGAAGCTGATGGAAATGAGGGCTCTCGATCCGATCCGGATCCGGGAGACCTTCCCGTTCGTCATCTACTAGGAGGGGCTTGAAGAACCAAGGCTTGGGCCGGGCCGGTGCGGCCAAGGGGGCGGGCGCTCAGCGTCCGCCCCCTCTTTTTGTGACGGGAGCAGCGCGACGGCCGGCGTGCGCCTAGAGAAGCTCGACCTCGCCGAGCACGATGCGCACCGCCTCGTCGAGGTCGGAGGCGTAGCGGACGATCTCGGCCTGGATCGTGAGCGGAACGAGGCTGCTGCGCTCGAGAATCGGCCGGTTTCCGGTGGGCACGACGATCATCGCGAGGTTGCGGTGGTAGGCCGCGTTCACCTTCTGCTCGACGTCCCCCACCGTGCGCACGGTGAGCACGTCGTGCGCGTCGGTGACCAGGACGCCGGTGAGCGCCACGTCCTGCCGGATCGGGCGCTGCAGGAATTGCGACAGGAAGGCGAGCGCGGTGGGAAGCCCCGCGGAGGTGCCGCCCGAGGGCTCGTCCTCCTTCGTCACCTTGTAGCCGTAGTGGTAATCCATGATGTCGCGCGTCAGGTGCGGGAACATCGACTGGGCGTATTCCCGGACCGCGATGAACGTGTTCCGCACGCTGTCGCGCATCTCGGGCGTGAGGTTGCCCAGGATATCGTCCCGCTGCAGCGAGCCGCCCCGTCCCGGAGACGCCATCTCCCGCGTGGCCCAGATCTCGTGGATCAGGCCGTGCACCGTGCCCGCGAAGCGATACGTCGCCGCCGAGAGCACCCGTCCGATCGCCTGGCTCCGCTCGCGCGCGGTGCGCTCGAGCGCCGCCGCGCGATCCGCGAACTGCTTCTGCTGGTCGGCGCCGCGGTTCATGAGCCCGAAGAGGACGGAGAGCTGTCTCCAGAGCCGGTAGTCCACGGGGCTGTCGTGCACCGCCCGCTCCAGCGCCTGGAGCGATTCGGCGAGCACGGCCGGCTCCTGGAACACGGCCGCGATCGCCTTCGAGGGCGTGGCCGCCTGCCGCTCGAGGAGCCACGCGATCACGTTCAGATCCGCGGGGTCGGCGCGCAGCACCTTGACGTAGCCCTCGACCGCCCGGTCGGCGCGTCCGTTTCCGTTCTCCAGCGCCTCGAGGTCGGCGAGGTACTTGAGATCGAGCACCTCCGGCGCGACCGAAAACCCGCGCCGCGCCTCGACCGCGTCGCCGCGGATGGCGTGCGCGATCGCGGTCTCGCGCCGCGAGGCGTCCGGCGGAGCGTCCATGGACGGCACGTGGACCTGGCGGAGCCGCTCGATCGGGAGGAAGCGGCGCGAGGCCACGGCGAGCAGGTCGTCGAACCCGGCGCGGTGCATCATCCGGCGATAGGCGGTCAGGTGGCGCTGCTCGTACTCGGCGGCGGCTTCCGACTCGCCGAGACGATGATGGAGCATGGCGAGGCGGCCGAGGACGACGGTGCCGTCGGCCCCGTTCAGGAGATAGCGGCAGATGTTCACGGCCGCCTCCAGGCTCGGGCGCGTGCCGATCTTCTCGTACAGCGCGACCAGCGCCATCAGGCGGTCGATATCGGTCTCGAAGCCGCGCTCCAGCCCGAGCCGCTCGAGGATCTCGCAGGCCTGCTGCAGCTGTCCGGTGAGCTCGTGGATCCACGATTCCGCGAGCACCGCCAGCTTGTAGACCGAGGTGTCGGTGTCCTTGTGGCGCGCCGCGACGCGCCGGCAGGTCGCCTCCGCCTCGGTGGGGTGGCGGTTCACGAACTGGCGGAACGCCTCTTCGAGGGCCAGGTAGGCGGTGGGCTTCTTCACGAGCTGGAATTGGCCGAGGGCGAGGAACTCCCCCGCGCCGTGCACGGGGTCCTGGGCCATGTGGAGCATCGATTCGAGGTGCATGCGCCCCTGCTCGCCCGAGATGGACCTCCGGGACTGGAGCTGGGCGGAGCAGGCGACGGCCAGCGAGAGCTGGCCGCGCATGTGCTTGATCTTCGTGAAGAGGCTCAGCGCCTCGAGATGCTCGGGGGTCTCCTCGAGGATCTCGGCGACCTCGAGCTCGGCGCGCTGCAGCTCGCGCATCTCGACCAGGACCTTCGCGTAGCGAAGGCGGTCTTGCGTGACGAACGTGGCCAGTTCCACGGCCTGATTCTACTCCAAGCGGCGCCGCGCGCCAGCGAGGGCTTCGCTACGTGCCGGAGCCCCCGGGCGCCGGCGTGCCCACGGGCATGCCCTTGTGCCGCGCCAGGAAATCCTCGATGAAGAGAAGCCCCTGCTCTCCGGCGCGCCGCACCATGCTGAGGAGCATGTCCATGCTCGAGACCTCCTCGAGCTGCTCGGCGACGAACCACTGGAGGAAGTTCCGCGACGTGTGGTCGTTCTCGGCGATCGCGAGATCCACGAGGCCGTTGATCTGCTTGGTCACCGTGACCTCCCAGTCCAGGGAGAGCTGCACGGCCTCCTGGGCGTTCGCGAACGAGGGACGCGGCGCGGCGATCGCCGGAATGGCCACCGAGCCGCCGGCGTCGACCACGTAGCTCACGATCTTGAGGGCATGGACCTTCTCTTCTTCGGCCTGCCGGTAGAAGTGTTTCGATAGTTCGGGAAGATTTTCCCTTCCGAAGTGCGACGCGATCTGCACGTACTGGAGAAAGGCCCCGAATTCGTTTCCGATCTGAGTATTCAGCGCGGCGACCATCTTCTGGCTGATGAGCATCGTGTCTCCCGGGAGCTGCCGGCGGCGCTCCGCATTTCTACGAGGTTCGTCCGTACCGGCACGATGGGAAGGCCAAGGGACCGGATACTTGTGCCGCAGTGGCGCGATGTTGTCAAGCGGGCGGAAGCCCGCGCATCGCGACATGGCGATCCGCAACGTACACGGTTTCACCTTTCGGTGTGCAAAAGTGTGCGCGTCGCCGCGCGCGGGAACGAGCCATGTCGTGTCGACCGCGATCACCGCCATCGCGCAACGCGCGTGCGCGCTCTTTCGAGAATGCGCGACAATTCCTTGCTCACGCTTCGTTTTCCCGCCGAAACCGGATTCATCGACCGGTGTTTCTCCGAGCGTCGGAGCGGACGTCGTCTCGGGGGACGACGCCGCACACGGCGTCGCGTGTTGAGGGCATACGACTTGCACGTTTTTTCATCCGCAGTTCCGAATGACAAACGACGTTGTGGGACGCTTCGCGGATCGGAATGAATTCTGTCACCTGTCCGTGAAGCCGACGCAGGCGCACACCACCGTGCGCCGGACGCCCCGGGCATCGAGCCCGGGAGGAAGTGAGCGCATCATGTCGCCGACGCGAATCCCGAATTCCGATCTCGACGACCTCCCTGCCGATCCCCGTGAGGCCGAGCTGGAGATGATCATCGAGGCCAGCACGCTGCGCCTGCAGAGCCTGGTCCTGGTCCAGGCTTCCTTTGAGGACGAATCCGAGATCGCGTATGCGGAGGAGGAAGCATGAGCGAGACCGAGAGCATCGACACCACCATCGAACAGGTCGAACGGCTCTACCGGTCGGTGACCGGGCAGCAGGCACCGCCGGTCGGAGAGCAGCCGTACGCCACGATCCCCCCTGAGAAGGTTCCCGAAGAGCACATCCAGGAGCAGGTGGACCGCCTGGTCGAGACGCTCGCCGCGTTTTCCATGGGCGGGCGCGTTGAAACCGAATGGAAGCCGCCGATCACGTTATGGGAGGCCAAGGAAGAGCTGGTGATCGCCGTCGATCTGCCGGGCATGACCCGCGAACGGGTGCATGTCACGGTGGACCGCGGCCTTCTCCAGATCCATGGAGAGCGCCCGCTCCGCGAGACCAAGGACGGCGACGGGCGGAACCTCAAGTACGTGGAACACCCCTACGGTCGTTTCCGCAGGGTCATCCCGCTTCCGCACGCCGCCCGCGTGGATCAGCTCCAGGCGAATCTGCGCGACGGCGTCCTCGAGATCCGGATCCCGAAGCGGGAGTCAGCCGAAGCGCGAACCATACCCATCGCCTAGCGGAGGCCTCATGCCGCCGCGACGTTCCAAGAGCTCTTCCGAGTCGTCACGGAAGACGAAATCGACCAGCGAGCCGGAAGAGCGGCCCGCTGTCCACGAGGAGAGACCCATGGAAGCGAAAGTCGACGTTCGCAAGCTGCAGGTTCTCAACGACCGGATCAACCAGACCATCGACGCCCTGAACCAGGTGCGTCTCTCGGTGCACGGACTTGGGCATACCGGAGGGCTGCAATCCCCCTTCAACCCGTACGCGACGCAGGGCTACGGGATGCAGCAGGGATACGGGATGCAGCAGCCCTACGGCATCGGTGCGCCGGGATTCGGGCTTCAGCAGGGCATGCAGGGTGGATTCCCCGGCATCACGCCCCAAATCCCGTTCGGATTCCAGCACAGCCCCTTCCAGCAGTTCGGCAACCCCTACGTCGGCCAGGGCTCGCCGTGGGGCCAGGTCGGATCGCCCTGGAGCGTCCTCGGCCAGTCGAGCCCCGTGGGCTTCGGCGGTGGGGGCGGTTTCGGCGGATCGGGCGGCTTCGGCGGCATCGGCGGTTTCGGGGGCGGGATCGGCGGCGGCCTGAGCCAGCTCTACGGCGGCATGGGCGGCGGCCTCTTTCACACCCCGCCCGATCTGATCGAGCGGCAGCTGGTCGAGGCCCGTGCCAACGACCCCTTTCGGATCACCCAGACCTTCCCCTTCGTCGTCTCCTGAGCGGAGGCCCGCGCCCCCCGAAGGGGCGAAGCGGCCCTCCACGGAGACGCCGAAGTAACCGGCAGGTCTGAAGTTACCCCGCGGGGCAGGCGCTTGGAGCGCCTGCCCCGCACCGTCTCGCACCGGAAGGTACAAAGGATGCCGGAGCGGAGGTCCTGAGCTATTATGATTCGATGCGTCGAGCGGAGCACCATAGCCGCGCACTTCAGACGGTGGTGGCCGCGGTCGTCGTCGCCGCCCTGGCCTTCGCGATCGCCCTCGCCACCTTCCTTCCGGCCAACCAGGACACCCTGCGTGTCAACCTCAACTCGATCGGCACCTCGGCCGCGGAAGGGCTGACCCTGGCGCGTGGGGACGACGAGTCGCGCCTCACCCGCAACTTCTACGATGTCGAGCTGGAGCTGCTCCGGGACGATCTGGATCACGTGGTCGCCAACCTGGGCCATGCCCGACCCCTTCCCGAGCTTCGAGGCCGGTTTGCGGAAGCGACGGCTCTGGCCGGCTCCGCCTCGCGTGCCCTTCGGGCGCTGGCCGTTCCGGGAGCGCCCGCCGAGTCGGTCGTCGCCGGCCAGGCCACCCTCGTTTCCATCACGTCGCGGGTCGACAGCCTGAAGCAGGAGCTGGAGCGCTAGCTCATCCCCATGAGCGCTTTCCTCCAGATCTTCCTCGGCATCCTGACGGCCATGGGCGGGTTCGTGGAGGTCGGCGAGCTGGTCTTCTCGGTGGGCGCCGGCGCCAAGTTCGGCTACAGCCTGCTCTGGGTCGTGGCCCTGGGCACGCTCGGCATCATCCTCTTCGGAGAGATGGCGGGGCGCGTGGCCGCGGTCACCAAGCAGCCGATCTTCGACTGGGTGCGCGAGCGGGCCGGCTTCCGCATGGGGCTGGGCACCCTGCTCGCGGCCAATCTCGTCAGCCTCCTCACCTGCGCCGCGGAGATCGGCGGCATCTCGATCGTGCTGCGGATGATGTCCGGCTGGCCCTACCGGCTGCTCGCGATCCTCACCTTCCTCGCCCTGCTCGCCATCGTCTGGTTCTTCGCCTTCAAGTGGATCGAGCGCTTCTTCGGGCTCCTCGGCCTTCTGATGACCGTGTTCGTGATCGCCGCGATCCGGCTGCATCCCGACTGGCACGCGGTCGGAGCCGGGTTCGTGCCGCAGGTGCCGACCCTCGAATCCCCGAAGGACTACCTGGTCTACGCCTACTTCGCCGTGTCGCTCCTCTCCTCGATCATGCTGCCCTACGAGACTTACTTCTACGCCTCGGGCGCCATCGAGGACGGCTGGCAGCCGCACGAGGTGCCGATGAACCGCATCGTCGTCACGATGGGGTTCGTCCTGGGATCGGCGCTGGCGGTGGGACTGGTCATCGTGGGCGGGCAGCTCTTGAAACCGCTCGGGATCGACCCCCAGTGGCCCGGAGCAGCGGCGCTCGGCCCCGCCTTCACCATGGGGCGCGCGGGACTCATCGTCGCCCTCCTCGGAATGCTGTTCGCCTTCGGCGGGGCGGCGGTCGAGAACGCGCTCACGGGGGCCTATAACACGGCCCAGTTCCTGGGCTGGCCATGGGGCAAGTGGCGGAAGCCCGCCGGCGCGCCGCGCTTCGCGCTCGCCTGGATCGTCATGCTCACCCTGGCGGTGCTCATCATCCTGGCCGGCGTGAACCCGATCCAGGTGGTCGAGTACTCGATCGTCTTCTCGGTGCTGATCCTGCCGCTCACCTACCTGCCGCTGCTCATGGCCGCGGGCGACCGGCGGATCATGGGCGCCTACGTCAATAACGGCCCCACGAAGATCGCGGGATGGTTCTTTCTCGCCCTCGTCACGCTGGCCGGGCTCTTCGCGCTCCCGCTCCTGGTCGTGACGCGCGGAGGGAAGCTGTGAAGCCCGCAGATCTGCGCCAGCGCCCCCCCTTCTTCGACGTCGTGCGGATGCTGATGGACCATCAGCTCCTGGACGCCGACTACGTGGAGTGCGGCAAGGTGGACGACGTCGAGATCGAGATCACCGACGACGGCACGCTGCGCGCCACGGCCATCTTCACCGGCCCCGGAGCCGCGTTCGAGCACCTCCCCGGATGGCTGGCCGCGATCGCGAAGAAGTTCTTCGGCAAGCGGTCCAAGCGGATCCCCTGGCCCGAGATCGCGATCATCGAGAGCCGCATCAAGCTGCGCTCCACGTCCGAGGCGCTGGGGCTGGATCCCGCCGACCGGAGCGCCGCGCGGTGGATCTCGAAGCTCCCGGGGGCCCGATGAAGCTCTCCGAAGTGCTAGGGATGGAGGTGGTCGGCGCCTCGGGCGCGCATCGCGGCCACGTGATCGACCTGCGCTCCTCGGGCGAAGCGGAGCACGGTCAGCCGAACGCGGCCCGCGTCATCACCGAGATCGTGATCGGCCGGGTCACGTGGCTGGAACGGATGGGGCTTCGGTCGGTGCGCGAGGAGATCATTCCCTGGGCCGAGGTGGCCACCGTCGGCACAAGGCGCGTCACGCTGAAGAACGAGTAAGCGCCCCGTTCTGCTATAATCCCGCCCGACCCCACCGTCGGCTGCGCCGACTACAACACAACCGCCGAAGGGACGCGGCCCCCACGCGCGCCAGGGAGATGCGTTCCATGCGTCAGGAAGAATCCTCGGATTCGGGCCTGGCCTCGTCTCGCTTCGGGAAACGGCCGCCCGCGATCATTCTCGGCGACGATCCCGTCAACGGACTCGGCGTGGCGCGCAACCTTGGCCGCCTCGGCGTCGCCGTGCACCGCGTGGGCGCCGCGCGCGAGCCGCTCCTCCGCTCGCGCTACCTCCACACCCAGACCGTCGTCCCGATGCTCGACACCATGGACGACAACGGGTATGGCGGCGTGCTGGAGCGGATCGGCGACCGGATCGGCGACGGGGCCGTCCTCTTCCCCCTGACCGACCTGCACGTGATGCGTCTCTGCCGGCTCGAGGCGCGGCTCCAGCCGCGCTTCCGGCTGACCACGCCGCCGCTCGAGAGCGCGATGACCCTCGTGAACAAGAGGCGCTTCTACGAGGCCGCGGCCTCGTTCGGCGTGGACCATCCCGCCACGCGCTTTCCCGAGACACTCGAAGACTTCGACGCCGCGGGCGCGTCGCTCGGATATCCCGTCTATCTGAAGCCCGAGATCTCGCCGCTCTACCACGGGGTGTTCGGCCGGAAGGGGTTCGTGGCGCGGGATCGCGCCGAGCTGCTCGCCGGCGCCGCCGAGGTCCTCGGCGCGGGACTCAAGGCCATCGTTCAGGAGATCGTCCCGGGCGACGCCGCGCAGATGCACGGCTGCGCCGGGTACCGACGCGGCGGGAAGTCGGTGTGGGTCTGCTACCGGAGGCGGCGCGAGTTCCCCGAGGGATTCGGCTCCGGCACCCGCCTCACGACCATTCCCAGCTTCGTCCATCGCACGCGGCTACTCGAGTTCCTCGACCACGTGGGACACGAGGGGCTCTTCGACGCGGAGTTCAAGCTGGACCCAAGGAACGGGAAGCTCCAGCTCCTGGACGTGAACGCCCGGGCATGGTGGCAGAACGCGCTGCCCACGCGATGCGGCATCAACATGGTCGCGCTGGCCTACGAGGACGCCGTGAAGCCGGACACGTCCCGTTCCTTCCCCGCGCAGTCGTACACCGAGGGGATCGAGTGGATCCACGGCTACAACGACTACATGGCGGCCAAGGACGGCGGCGTGCGGCTGGGCGCGTGGCTCCGCTCGGTGCCCCGGCTCGGCGAGTTCGCCTTCTGGGCGCCGGACGATCCGCTTCCCGGCACGCTCCAGCTCTCGGGGATCGCGTGGAACATGATGCGCGGGCTGACAGGCGCGCGGCGCGCCAAGGACACGCGCGGGTACCGCATCGCGCCGACGACGCCGGACGGGGCGCCGGCTACGGTTCCGGTCGCGCCGGGGGCGGTTCCGGTCGCGCCGCCGGCGGTTCCGGTCGCGCCGCCCGCTTCCCTCTCAACCGCCACTCCCGCCCCGAACCAGCCGGCGCATGCCCCGCAGGAACCCGACCCCGAGGCAGCTCTTCAGTAGCAGCGGGTAGGAAGACAACGCCGTGGGTCGCGCCGCGATGGCGCGGAGCGCGAATCGGCGGGCCAGCCCGAGTTGGAGCTCCTCCAGCGCCATCGAGGCATAGCCGGCGTTGGCGCGACGGTAGGCCTCGGCCTTGAAGGGCTTCAGGCGCGGCTTGAGATCCGGATCCTCGAAGGCCAGCGCGAACATCTCCATGTTCCGCTCCGCGATCGTTGCGATCGCTGTCCCGTGCGAGAGCGAAACCGCGCTCCGTTGATAGCGGACCAGCACCTCGTTCACGAACTCGATCGGGAACCGCGACGCGACGCGCAGCCAGTAGTACCAGTCCTCCGCGAACCAGAGCCGCGTGCTCATCGGCCCCGCGAACTCCATCGCGGCGCGGCGCATCAGCACCGTGGACGACGTGATGAAGTTGTAGCGAATCAGCCGCTCGAGCACGAGACCGCGGTCTTCGGGACTCGGCAGCACGTCCTTGAGGCGCTTGCCGTCGCGATCGAGAATCTCGATCCCGCAGTAGACCAGGCCCGCCTCGGGGTGCCGCTCGAAGACGCGGAGATGCGCCTCGACGTTCCCCGGCAGGTAGGCGTCGTCGCTGTCCAGGAACCCGATATACTCTCCCCGGGCGACGCGCATGCCGTGATTCCGCGCCGCCGCCGGTCCCCCATTCTCCTGATGGACGTAGCGCACCCGCTCCGGATACCCGGCCAGCGCGGCGCGCGTGTCGTCGGTCGAGCCGTCGTCCACGACCAGGATCTCGAGGTCGGTGAAGCTCTGCGCCAGCACGCTGTCGATGGCGCGGCGCACGATGCTCGATCGGTTGTACGTGGGGATGACGATGCTGACACGGGGGGTCACGTGCGGATGGTATCCAGTTCGAAGCGGACAGTAAACACGGCGCTGATCCGGCGTGCGGCACGCGGCGGGTGGATCGCGGCCTCACTTCTTCTGTTAACCGGCTCGGCCGCCCGAGCCGACTCGACGTGGGTCGACCGGTATCGCGCCGCGCAGGCCGCCTACCAGGCGGGAGACCTACAGGGCTTCCGCGCCGGTCTCTTGCGCGTGGCCGCCGAAATCGGCGAAACGCCGGGCGTGAATTACAACCTGGCCTGCGCCGAGGCACGCTTGGGCGACCGGGCCGAGGCGCTGCGCCGGCTCGGCCTCTACGCGGCTTCGGGGCTCGTGAGCAACCCGGCCGCCGACTCCGATCTGGTCTCCTTGTGGAGCGACCCGGCCTTTTCGAAGATCGCGGCAAGGATCCGCGCGAACGGCGACTCGGTCGGGGTCGCGCGTGAGCTTCATCGCTTCCAGGACGCCGGGCTGCTCACCGAGGACGTCGCCTACGATCCGAAGACGCGAAGCTACTTCGCGACCAGCGTCCATCATGGACGGATCGTCGAAGTCCTTCCGTCGGGCACCGAGCGCGAATGGGCCGACCCCAAAGCGAAGCCCGGGTGGGGCGTGTTCGCTGCGCGCGTGGACGCTCCGCGCCGTCTCCTCTGGACCAGCGTCGGCGCCGTCCCCACCGCATCGGGATACGACCCCGCCGACTCGGGCCGCACCGGTCTCGTCGCGTGGGATCTCCAAGCGAAACGTCCCGTCCGGCGGTTCGAATGGCCGCGGGACGGCAAGGCGCACCTGCTCGGCGATCTCACCGTCGGCCCGGACGGCACCGTGTACGCGTGCGATTCCCCATCCGGCGCGGTGCGGGTGGTGCGCCCCGGCGCCGCCACGCTGGAAACGCTTCTCCCCGACGGCACCTTCCGCGGTCCGCAGACCCCCGCGCTGGCGCGCGACGGACACCGCCTCTACGTGCCCGACTACGGAAGAGGCATCGCGCTCGTGGATCTCGCCTCGGGCAAGTCAACATGGCTCACCTTCGCGCCCGGACTCGCACTCCAGGGAATCGACGGCCTTTACGCCTACGGCAACGATCTGATCGCGGTGCAGAACGGCATCACCCCGCGACGCGTGATGCGCTTCCGCCTCGATGCCGCCGGAACGCGGGTGGTCGGGGCGTCAGTGATCGAGAGCGGCACTCGTCGGCTGGGCGAGCCGACACACGGGGTAGTCGTCGGTGACCAGTTCATGTTCCTCGCCAACACCGGATGGGAGCGGGTCGGCCGCGATCAGATT
>DASQJL010000119.1 GCA_035631035.1 Candidatus Binatia bacterium
CGCTCATAAGGATTCCTCCGGGGAAGCGGAAGCTGCGGGTTTCGTTTTCGCGGGCCACAGGAACGACGCCACCACCGAAACGGCGAGCAGCAGGGCGACGACGGCGAGCGAGGCGAGCGTGGGGATGGGATAGACGCTCGACAGGAGCATCTTGAGGCCGACGAACACGAGGATCGCCGAGAGCCCGTAGTGGAGGTAGTGGAAGCGGCCCATCACGCTCGAGAGCGCGAAGAACAGCGAGCGGAGACCGAGCACCGCGAAGGCGTTCGAGCTGTAGACGATGAACGGGTCACGCGTGATCGCGAGCACCGCCGGGATCGAATCGACCGCGAAGATGAGGTCGGTGGTCTCGAGCGAGAGCAGCACGATGAAGAGCGGCGTGACCGCGAAGCGGTGGTGCTCCCGGGCGAACAGCGCGCCTCCGTGCGAGCCCGGACGCACTTTGAAGATCTTCCGTGCCGCACGGATCACCGGGTTCTTCTCGGGCTCGACCTCCTTGTCCTTGTCGTTCCAGAGCCGGATGCCCGACACGATGAGGACGGCGGCGAAGATGTAGATGAGCCAGTGGAAGCGCTCGAGCAGCGACACGCCCGTGAGAATGAACACGAGCCGCATGCAGAGCGCGCCGAGGATCCCCCAGAAGAGCACGCCGTGCTGGAACTCGGGAGCGACCTTGAAGTACCGGAAGATGAGGAGGAAGACGAAGAGGTTGTCGACCGAGAGGGACTCTTCGATCAGGTAGCCGGTCACGAACTCGGTGCCGGCCCGCGCCCCGCGGAACCAGAACATCCCGGCCCCGAACACGATCGCGAGGCCGACCCAGAAGCCCGTCCAGAGGAGCGCCTCGCGGAGCGACATCACCTTCGGCTTGCGGTGGAAGACCACGAGGTCCAGCACCAGCATGCCGATGATGAACGCGTTGAAGAGTCCCCACAGGAGGACGGCGTTCTCCGTCAATGTCGGTCCCCACGGCCGGGAAAGCGGGGCCGAGGTCGGCGCCCCGGTCCTTCAGGGAAAGATGGCGGAGAGAGTGGGATTCGAACCCACGAGCCGGTATGAGCGGCTACACGATTTCCAATCGTGCTCCTTCAACCACTCGGACATCTCTCCGCCTGGCCCCCGTCATCGGCGACAGGGGCGGGAAGGCTTATCACGGCGCCGGGCGGCCGGGCCAGCGAATGCGGTTCCGCGCGGGGCGCGGCGGCGGGCGCCGGAAGCCGGGCGCCGGTCGGCCCCTGGCGCCACGGCCGGCGGCGAGATGGCCTACAATTCCCGCCCGCGGCCGAGTCGCTGCGGCCCCTTCTCCATCTGAAAGGCTCCGATGACCCCCACGCCCCTTCGCTCCGCGGCTGCCCTGGCCCTCGTCCTCGCCCTCGCGGCGGGAGTCGCGCTGAACGCGCGGTCCGCGCGCTCGGCCGATGCAGCCGCGCCGACCGCGCGCGACATCATGCAGCTCAATGCCGAGATGCAGGACTCGTCGAAGGCGTTCGATGCGGTCCAGAAGGCGCGGCGCTGGCTCGCGGCCGCCTCCGACAGCTCGCTCCGCGTGTTCCTCCACCGCGTGATCGTCAACGGGCTCATCGTGGGGAACGCGCCCGGCAAGATGGTGGTCGCCGCGGCGGACAGCGCGATCCGGACGTTCAAGAGCCAGCCGCTCCAGCAGGTCGTCCTGAACGGCGAGGTCGCGCAGTACCTCGTGAACCACGGCGACCTCGCGCCCCGTGCGCTTTCCATGGCGCGCCTGGCCGCGCTCGGCGTACCGGCCGATCCGCAGTACGACCCGTTCCGCGGCTTCGCGCTCGGGACGCTCGGCGAGGCCTACCTGTTGAACGATCGCCCGGACTCCGCGCTGATCGCGCTCAAGCGCGCGCTGCCCATCTCGCCCGACAGCCAGCGCGTGCTGCGCGCGATCGGCGCGGCCTACGAGCGGACGAAGCAGGACGACCTCGCGATCGACGCTTACGTGCGCGCGCTTGGCGTGTACCAGGCGCCCGACACCACGGCGCTGACGTCGGCGCGGGCGCTGTGGCTGAAGAAGGGCCGCCCGCTCGCGAAGCTCGA
>DASQJL010000120.1 GCA_035631035.1 Candidatus Binatia bacterium
CAGCTGTCGGCGACGACGATGTCCGCCAGCCCCGCGAGCGCCTCCGCCCAGGGAGGGCGCGGTCCCGGCGTGAGCAGGAGCACCACCACCGGAAGGTCCCCGATCAGGAGCGAGCGGACCGCGCTCGGCACGAGAGGCGCCGTCTCCTCCGTGTACTCCAAGAGCACCTGCTCCGAGCAGACGAACGCCCCGCCCCCCTCGCGCAGGTGGCACAGCGCGGTGGCGCGCGCGGTGAGCCGCTTCGGCTCGGCCGGAGCCCGGCGCGCGGGACCGATGCGGAAGAGGCGCGCCGGGTGGCGCCGCGCCACGTCGGCGATCACGTCGGCGAGCCGCTCGAAGCCCTCGGCGTCCAGGGGCACGATCAGGTTCGCCAGGGCGGCGCGATAGAACGCGTTCGCGCCCGGGGGCGACTTCCACATCGTCTGCAGCTCGCGCTCCAGCGCGAGGGCGTCGAAGGGGCGTTCCCCCTGGTCGCCGAGGAGCAGGAAGGGAGCCGTGGTGTCGGCGGGGGCGCGGCCCGCGGCGGGCGTTTCGTTCACACGCGATACCAGCGGTGGCCGTCCCGCTCGGGGAGCGCGTCGCCCTCGCGCGGGCCCCAGGTTCCGGCGGCGTAGGGAAGGAGGGGCGGCTCGCCCCGCTCTGCCCACGCGCGCGCGATCGCGTCGACCCGCTCCCACGCCAGCTCCACCTCGTCCTCGCGCGCGAAGAGGGTCGAGTCGCCCAGGTTGCAGTCGAGCAGGAGGCGCTCGTAGGCGTCCGGCGGATCCGCGCCGAATGCGGTGAGGTAGTTGAAGTCCATGCGCACCGGCTGGATCTGGAGCGCCTGGCCCGGAGCCTTGGTCCCGAAGGAGAGCGACACCCCCTCGTCGGGCTGGATGCGCAGCCGGAGCACGTTGGCCTCGATCGGCGCGCAGCCGATCGACCGGAAGAGGGAATAGGGCGGACGGCGGAAGGAGATGGCCACCTCCGTGGCGCGCTTGCCGAGACGCTTCCCCGAGCGCAGGTAGAAAGGCACCCCCGCCCAGCGCCAGTTGTCCACCTCCAGCTTCACCGCGAGATAGGTCTCGGTCGTGGAGTTGGGATCCACGCCGGGCTCCTGCCGGTATCCGGGCACCGCCTCGCCCGCCACCGAGCCCGCCGCGTACTGCCCGCGCACGGTGCGCTTCGCCACCTGCTCGGGGGTGAGCGGCTCCATGGCGCGGAGCACCTTCGCCTTCTCGTCGCGCACGAAGTCGGCATCGAAGCGCGACGGAGGCTCCATCGCCGTCAGGGCGAGCAGCTGCAGCATGTGGTTCTGGAGCATGTCGCGAAGCACGCCGGCCTTCTCGTAGTAGCCGGCGCGCGCCTCGACGCCGACCGTCTCGGCGACGGTGATCTGCACGTGGTTCACGTAGCGGCTGTTCCAGAGCGGCTCGAAGATCCCGTTCGCGAGCCGGAAGACCAGGATGTTCTGGACCGTCTCCTTGCCGAGGTAGTGGTCGATCCGGTAGATCTGCCGCTCGTCGAAGTGGGCGTGGATCGTCGCGTTCAGTACCCGCGCGGAAGGGAGATCGCGCCCGAACGGCTTCTCCACGATGACGCGCGTCCAGGCGTTGCCGGGAGGACGCGCCAGCCCCGAGCCCCCGAGGTTCTCGAAGATGGCGGGGTAGGCGGGAGGCGGCGCGGCCAGGTAGTAGATCCGGTTTCCGGGGATGCCGCGCTCCTTCTCCAGCGTCTCGAGGAAGGTGCCCAGCGCGCGGAAGTCCTCGCCGCTCTCGAACGTCCCGGTGCGGTAGAAGAGGGACGGGGCGAAGGCGCGCCAGACCGCGTCGGCGATGCCGTGCTCCTTGGCCACTGCGGCCGTCTCATCGCGGAACTCCTGGTCGGTCTTCTCCTGGCGCGCAAAGCCGACGACCGCGGTCTTGGGATGGAGCAGGCGGTCGCGGGTCAGCTCGAGCAGGGCGGGAAGGAGCTTCCGGTGCGTGAGGTCGCCGCTCGCGCCGAAGACGACGAACGTGCAGGGCTCCGCCGCGCGGAGCGTGACGCTTCCTTCGCGAAGCGGGTTCGGCGCGGCCGAGACGCGCGCGCCCGCGTCGGGGCTCACGTCGTCTTGACGGCGTGGCCGCCGAACTTGTGGCGCAGCGCGGCCAGCATCTTGCCCGCGAACGAGGCGGACTGGCGCGAGCGGAAGCGGGCCTGGAGCGCCAGCGTGAGGACCGGCGCGGGCACCGCCCGCTCCACCGACTCGACCACGGTCCAGCGCCCCTCTCCGGAATCCTCGACGTAGTCCTTCACGTGGTCCAGCTTCGGGTCCTCGCGGAGCGCGTCGGCGGCCAGGTCGAGCAGCCAGGAGCGAACGACGCTCCCGTTCCGCCAGAGTGAGGCGATGCGGGCGAGGTCGAGGCGGTAGTCGGACGCGGAGAGGATCTCGAAGCCCTCCGCGTAGGCCTCCATGAGCCCATACTCGATTCCGTTGTGGATCATCTTCACGAAGTGCCCCGAGCCGTTCTCGCCCATGCGCGCGTACCCGTCCGGGGGAGCGAGCGTGAGGAAGACCGGCTCGAGCCGCTTGCAGGCGGCCTCCTCCCCTCCGACCATCAGGCAGTAGCCGTTCTCCAGCCCCCAGATGCCCCCCGAGGTGCCGGAGTCCACGAAGGTCACGCCCCGCTCGCGCAGGAGCGCGCCCCGCCGCACCGATTCCTTGTAGTGGGAATTGCCGCCGTCCACGACGATGTCGCCGCGGTCGAGCGCCTGGCCGAGGTCGCGGATCACCTGCTCGGTGGGATCGCCCGAGGGGACCATGACCCAGACCGCGCGGGGGCGGTCGCGAAGCTGCGCGATCAGGTCGCCCATGCCCGACGCCCCGACGGCCCCCGCGCCGGCCACCTCGGCCACGCTCGCGGCGTTGGGGTCCCACGCCACCACGCGGTGCCCGCCGCGAAGCAGGCGGAGCACCATGTTCTTGCCCATCCGGCCGAGGCCGACGAATCCGATCTCCATCGCCGCTCCCGCCGCCATCAGCGCCGCGCCTGGAGCGCGGCGGAGCGTTCGCGGATGGTGTCCATCATCTCGATGAAGGATTTCTCGAAAAGGGCGACGCCCTCGGTCTGGAGCTTCCGGCAGTGGGCCGCGAGATCGATCCCGGCGTCGGCCAGCACGCGGCGCGTGGCGCGCGCCGTCTCGACGCGCGGGTCGAGGCGGTTGCCCTGCACAACGCCGTGCTCCAGCCAGGCGTCGAGGGTCTCCTTGGGCATCGTGTTGATCGAGTCGGGCCCGGCCAGCTCCTCGACGTACTTCACGTCGGAGTAGGACGCGTTCTTGGTGCCGGTGGAGGCCCAGAGCATCCACTGCGGCTGCGCGCCGCGGCGGCGGAGGTCCTCGAAGCCGGGGCCGAAGAAGCGCTCCCGATAATCCTCCCAGACGTCGAGCGCGTTCGCGACGGCGGCCGACCCGCGCAGGGAAAGGTACCGCTCCCGGTCGGCGACCGCGTCCGCCGCCGCGGCCTTCGCGTCCAGCTCCTTGTCGACCGAGGTGTCGAGGCGGCTCACGAAGACGCTGGCGACGGAGTGGAGTCCCTCGAGCGACTGTCCCTTGTCGAGGCGCTTCTTGATGCCGCGGAGATACGCCTCGGCGGAAGCGGCCACCTGCTTCCGGTCGAAGAGGAGGGTGACGTTGATGCTGATTCCCTCGGCGATCAGGGCCTCGATCGCCGGGACCCCCGCCTCGGTGCCCGGCACCTTCACGAAGAGGTTCTTGCGGTTCACGATCTGCCGGTAATGGCGCGCCTGCTCGATCGTCGCCTGGGTGTCGTTCGCCTTGTCCGGCTCGACCTCGAGGCTCACGAAACCGTCGCGCCCCGTGCCGCGGCGGTAGGTCTCGGCGAGCAGATCGGCGGTGCGCGTGATGTCGCGCACCGCCAGCGCCTCGTAGATCGACTCGGGAGACTGCCCCGCCGACGCGAGCCGCCGGATCTCGTCGGGGTAGGTGTACTTGTCGCCGCTGATGGCGTTCTTGAAGATGGTGGGGTTGGAGGTGACGCCGTACACCGACCCCTCGGCGATCCACCGGGCGAGCTCGCCCGACTGGATCCAGCCGTCATTGATGTTGTCGAGCCAGACGCTTTGTCCCAGCTCGTGCAGCGCGGTGGCGGCGGTCGGCTTCATGGTGACGCGTTCCTTTCCCGAGAGATCTAGGTCTGCTTCCGGGTGGCCAGCATGACCGGCCGGCCTTCCGGATCGATCGTTCGCACGACGCGATGGCCCCACGGCATATCCGCGGGCGGTCCTTCGAACATCACCCCCCGCGCGCTGAGCGTGGCGTACGCGCGGTCCACGTCCTCCACGATGAAGTAGAGCGTCGGCTCCTTGGGCGGGGTCGGTTCGCCCATCCCCGGCATGGGAGGCATGAAGCCGAGGCTGGAGGTGCCGCCCGTCTGCACCCACAGGTAGTTGAACTGGGGATCGTGCTCGTGGGTCTGGAAGCCGAGCAGCTCCACGTAGAAGCGCTTCACCGCGTCGATGTCGTGGGTCGTGAAGTCGAAGTGGTGGACACTCATGCCGATGGCGCTTGGCACCGCGGGCGGCGCGGCGGCGCGCCGCGGGGCCGTGGTCGAGCGCGCGGCGCGTTTGGGTGCTGCGGGCTTCCGAGCGACGCTCTTCTTCCGCGGGGCCGTCCGAGCGGCCGGTTTCTTCCGGGCCGCGGACTTGCGGGAAGCCTTCTTGCGAGCAGGCATGGAACCCTCCCTGTTCGAGTCCTACCGTCAGCCGGCCAACGCTCCGGCGGGAGCGGTCCGGCGGCAAGCCGCTGTCGAACCGCCCGTCGGGCCGATGATGCCGCATCGCGTTGAAAGGGCGCAAGGCCGGTGCAGCTTCGGCGCGCCGGCAGGCGCGCCGGCGCGTGCGGGAACGGCGCATGAAGGGGGGTGCCTTCGAGAAAGGATTAAGTCGCGCGTGCAACTATTTGCTGAATAGATACTTCTGACGGCACACCTACACCTGCGCGGAGGCCGCGATGGCGCGCTCCACGGCGGCCCCGAGCACTTCGAGCCCGGCCTGCGCCCCCTTCGTCATGTGGAGCCGTAGCGCGGGTTTCCCGCGCGAGGCCAGCGAGGCGAGATCTCCGAGCGCCTGCGCCGTCTCCACCTGTCCGAACGTGTAGGGGCTCCCCGGGATCGGCAGGTCGGTCTCGCCGGAGGCGGTGAGGACGAGGAAGAGACCGGTGCGCGGGCCCCCCTTGTAGAGCTGCCCGATCGAATGGAGGTAGCGGGGGCCGTAGCCCTGGAGGACGGGGACGCGGAGCGCGTTTCGAATCGCGCGCCGGATCAGCGCGAACGAGGCCTCGCTCGCGGCGGTCCGCTCCATGAAGGCGAGGAGCGCGACGTATTCGCCGGCGCGGGCGCGGGTCAAGAAGCGGTGGAGCACCATCTCGAGGCTGGGGTGCGCGGGAGAGCCCTCGACGATGCGCGACCAGAAGTCGGCCTCGGCATAGACCTCGATCCCGAGGTCCCGCGCGACCGGCTCGCCCGTGGGCATCACCCCCGCCGTCGTGAACTGGTCCAGGATCCGCTTCGTGTTGTCCTTGCTCTCCTGCACGTTCGGCTCGTCGAAGGGATCGATGCGGAGCACCGCGCCGACGAACGACGTCGCGACTTCCCAGCGGAAGAACTCGCCCGCGATCCAGTCGCGGCCGGGCAGAACGATGCGGACCCATGCGGCTCCGGAGCGGGACAGCTCCCCGGACAGGCGCTCGAGATCGGGCACCGGCTCTCCCTCCAGCTCGATCGATACGAAGACGCGGTCCGCGCCGTAGTGGTGCGCGGCGCCGAGCGGCTCCCCCTCGACCGGAACGATCCCCTTCGCCTCCTTGCCGGTGCTCTCCGCGATGAGCTGCTCGATCCAGAACCCGACGGGACGCAGGAAGGGCGCGGTCAGGATCGTCAGCTTGTCGCGCCCCTCGCGGGCCGCGGCGCCGAGCAGGGCGCCGAGCCGGAGGGCGCCGTTCCGCGCGGGATCGGGCGACAGGGAGGCCTCGCGGGCCGCTTCGGCGCGCGCGGCGAGCGCGCCCAGGTCCAGGTTCAGGAGCGCGGCCGGAACCATTCCGAAGTACGAGAGGGCGGAGTAGCGCCCTCCGATATCGGGAGGGTTGCGGAAGACCTTGCGGAAGCCCTCGGCGCGCGCGAGCGCTTCGAGCGGCGAGCCGGGGTCGGTGATCGCGGCGAAACGGGAGCCCGCCCCGGAGATGCCGGCGGCCTCCACGCGCGAGCGGAAGAACCGGTACTGCGAGAGGGTCTCCAGCGTCGTGCCCGACTTGCTCGCCACGAGGAAGAAGGTGCGGTCGAGGCGCGCGCCCGCCTCGGCCGAGCGGATCGCGTCGGGGTCGGTCGCGTCGAGCACGTCGAGGATGGGGGCGCCGGGGCCGGGCGTCATGCAGCGCTTCAGCACTTCGGGCGCGAGGCTCGATCCCCCCATGCCGAGCAGGAGGACGCGCGTGAAGCCGGCGCCGCGCACGTCCGCGGAGAACGCCTGAAGCTCGGCGATCGCTCCCCGGAGGCGCCCCGGCTCATCCAGCCAGCCGAGCCGGTTGCGAATGACCGCGGCGTGGGCCGGATCGTCCTTCCAGAGCGAGGCGTCGCGCGCGAAGAGCCGCGCCACGGCGTCGCCGTTTCGAAGCGATTCCAGCGTCTCCCGGTAGGGACCCTCGAGGGAGCCGAGGAGCTCGGTCTGCAGCGTCGCGGCGGCCATGTCAGCGGCGCTCGTGCGTGCGCTCGTACTCGCCGATCTGCGCGACGCGGCGCGCATGGCGGCCGCCGTCGAACGGCGCGTTCAGCCATGCGTCGAGGATCGCTTCCTCCTCGTCCTTCGGCGTCACCGCCGAGGCGAGGACGAGCACGTTGGCGTCGTTGTGGCGCCGCGCCATCTCCGCCTGCCAGCGGTTGACGGCGATGGCGGCGCGAATGCCCTCGACCTTGTTGGCCGCGATCGCGATTCCGTTTCCGGAATCGCACGAGAGGACGCCGCGCTCGGCGGCGCCGTCGCGCACGGCCTCGGCGACCTTGAAGGCGTACGCCGGGTAGTCGGTCGATTCGGTGGAATTCGTGCCCATGTCGAGCACGTGGTGGCCGCGCGCTTCCAGGATCCGCTTCACGCGCTCTTTCTGTTCGAATCCGGCATGGTCGGCGCCGATCGCGATGGTCATGGGCCCGCTCCTCGCTCCGCGCGCGCGACGCGCGCGCGCAGGTCGTTCGAGACTAGGTCCGGTCTCGAAGGCGCGCAACAGGGGATTGCAGCGGGGGCATTGACACGAGCGCGCGAAACCCGGAGACTGCGGGACCCATGGCGAAATCCGATTCCGGCAGGCCCACCGCGTCGCTGCGCGCGGAGCACGCGACGATCATGTCCCGGGTGCAGGCGCTGGCCGAGCGGATCGAAACGCTCCACGAGCAGGCCACGCTGGATCAGCTCTCGACCGCGCGCGAAGTGGTGGATTTCGTCCGCCGCCAGATCGTCCCGCACGCCCATGCCGAGGAGTACACCCTCTACCCGGCGGCGGACTGGGCGGCCGGGGAGGGATCCAAGCTCACCGAGCCGGTCCGCTTCGAGCACGTCCTCGTCTCCCGGCGCTGCGACGCCCTGGAGAAGGCGATCGGCGCGGGCGCGGCCCCGGGGAAGCTGATGCACCTCTGCTACGGGATCCTGGGCCTGGTCGCCGCGCACTTCGTCGTGACGGAGGAGGTGATCCTCCCCTACCTCGACAAGGCCTTCGACGGACCCCGCTTCGAGAAGGAAGTGCTGACCCCCCTCCGGGAGACCCGGAAGACGAAGCGCTGACCGGGCGGCCCGCCCGCGCCGGCCTAGTCCATCGCCTCCCGCACGTACGCATCGAACGCTTTCGTGTTGAAGTCCCGTTTCAGGAAATCGCGCACGAGCGCCTCCGCGGGTTTCGAGCCGCCGGGCGTGAGCACGGTCTTGCGGTAGCTCGTCGGCACCGCGGGGTCGAGAAGATGCTCCCGGTCGAAGCGGGTGAAGAGGTCCTTCGCGATCACCTGGGACCAGAGATAGGTGTAGTAGATGGCGGAGTAGCCGTCGAGGTGCCCGAACGAGCACTGCATGTGCGTGTTCGGAACGGGCGGAAACGGAATGATCGCGCGCTCCGCCTGCGCCACCACCGAATCGCTGTTCACCTGCGCGGGCGACCGGTCGTACAGGTGGAGCGAGACCTCGGAGAAATAGGCCTGGTAGCCTCGGTCGATCCCGCGGCCGAAAGCGTCGGCCCGCCGCATCTTGTCGACCATGGCCGCCGGAATCGGCTCGCCCGTCTGGTAGTGCTTCGCGAAGGTCTGCAGGGAGGACGGGTACCAGGCCCATTCCTCCAGCATCTGTGAGGGCGCTTCCACGAAATCCCACTCCGTGGAGATGCCCGCGAGCGGCTCCCAGCGCTGCCCCCCGCCGAAGATCGTATGCAGCAGGTGGCCGAACTCGTGGAAGAAGGTCACCACGTCGGCGTGCTCCATCAGCCCGGGGTCGCCCGCTTTCCCGCCGGGAAGGTTGCAGACCAGGGCGGCCTCCGGCAGCTGGATCCCCGAGCAACCCTGGCGGATCGTGAACTGCGCGGCGTGGTTGAATTTGCCGGGCCGCGGGTGAAGGTCGAAGAAGAACCGGCCGAGCAGCCGGTCTCCCTCGTAGACCTCGTAGGCCTCCACGCTCGGGTCCCACACGACCGCGTTGTCGATCCGCTTGTACGTGACTCCGAAGATCCGCGAGGTGACGTCGAGGACGCCCTGCTTCACCCGGTCGAACGCGAAGTAGGGGCGCGCGGTCTGCGCGTCGAAGTCGTAATCGCGCTTCCGGATCAGGTTCCCGTAGTAGCTGACCTCCCAGTTCTGCACCGCCGCCGCCTTGGGATCGTCCTCGCGCTTGCGCTTCAGGTAGACCTCGTACTCCCGCTTCGACTGATCCGCGACCAGCGTGCTCACCTTGTCCAGGAACGCGGACGCCCGCTTGGGCGTGCGGATCATCTTGTCTTCGGTGATGTAGTCGGCCCACGTCTTGTAGCCGAGGAGCCGCGCCAGCTCGTAGCGCTTGGCCAGGAGGCTGTCCAGGACGGCCATGTTCTGGGGGTAGGCGCGATTCCGGCTCTCGAGCGTGAGGCGGCGCCGCACGTCCTCGCTCTTTGCGTACTTCATGACGGGGAAGCGGTCGGGGTACTCGATGGAGATCGTGATCTTCCCGTCCGGGCCCGGCTTGTGGGACTGGATGAAATCCTCGGGGAGGCCGTCGAGGTCCGCGGCGCTCCCGACCGTGATCGTTCGCGAGTCGTTCCGGATGTTCCGGTCGAAATCCTGGCCGATCAGCACGAGCTGGTCGCGGAGGGCGGCGATGCGGGCGCGCGTGGCGTCGTCCTTGTCCACGCCGGCGCGGCGGAAGTCGCGCAGGGTGCGCTCCACCAGGAACCGGGTGTCGGGGTCGGCCTTCTTCACGTCCACCGCGCGCACGGCCTCGTAGAGGCCGCGGTTCAGCGACGCGTCGCTCAGGAACTTCTGCGCCTTCTGAGTCATCGCCTCGGCGGCGGTCCGGAACGTCGAATCGGGGTGGACCGTTTCCATGAGGCCCGCCATGTAGGCGGCGTTGTCCGCATGGAGCATCATCTCGTTGTAGGGGGCGAGCGTGTTCTCCACCGTGTGCGCGCCTTTCACGGCGACGGTGCGGTCCAGCGCCTCCTGGGCGTTTCCGAGCTCCGCTTCGCACTGGGTCCGGAAGGTGGCCGCGTCGGGCCGGTCGCTGTAGAAGAGCGGCGGGTTGCCGGCGCCCGCGGCCGGTCGAGGCGCGGTCGCCGCGGCCAGGGAGAGCGCCAGCGCCGTGCCGGACAGAGCGCGGACGGCGAGGCGAAGGGAGCGTGGGAAGGGCACGGTGCCTCCTGGATGCGGGCTAGAGGTAGGAGTCGCGATAGACCGCCGCGCGGCGCTCCGGCAGGAACGTGCGGGCGAATGCGGGAACGATGTCGTCCACCTCGGCGAAGCCGGCGTGGCGCATCTCGGTCTTCAGGTGCTCGCGCAGATGGGTCGCGGTGTCGATCGTCGGGTTCAGCACCGCGGCCTCGAGGGCGGCGCGCGAATCGGGACGGATCGAGAGACGTTCCACCTCGCGCGTCCACCACTTGAGGGGCGGCGCCCAGCGCCGCTGCAGCGTGAACCAGAGGTGGACTCCGGCGAGCGCGGCCCGATGCAGGTTCATCTGCCGGTCGGCCGGAAAGCCGCGCAGGTCGTCCGCGATCGCGTAGTGCACGGCGATCAGCAGGGTCAGGTAGCGTTGCAGCGCCCGCTCCCGCCAGCCCGCCTCCGGGAACGCGGCGAGCTCGCGGCGGCGATCCTCGAGGGTGCCCGTTCGGTCGGCGACGACGACGGCGTCCACGTAGGGCCAGTGATCGATGTCCAGCGGCGAGCGCAGCGACTCGGCCAGCGTCTCGTCGGTGAAGATCGAGAAGTCGCCGATCATGCGGCGCGGCGCCTCCCCCTCGGCGAAGATCCGGAGCAGCGTCTGCTCGGGGGGGATCGATCGGAACCGCTCGGGTGTGACGAGGATCAGCGCGTCGTAGTCGCCGTCCGGGTCCGCCCAGCCGAGCACGCGGCTGCCGCAGAGGAGGATGCCCAGCGTATCGGGACGCGCGCGATGTTCTTGGAGCGCGGCGCGCACCGCGGGCTCGTGGATCTCCTCGAGCGAGCGGACGGCGGGGGCGCCGGCGTTTCGGGTCTCCGGCAGGCTCACGTCCCCATGAGCCGCTCGTAGAACCGCTCCGGCTGCGCCTGGAAACGGACGAGCGTGGAGTCAGCCGCGAACCAGTAGTCGCGGCCGCGGAAGGCCACGTGCGGCGAGCGCTTCGTGGGATGGAAGCGTATCCGCGAGACGGGATCGGTGAGGACGGTGGCGTAGCGGAGCGGATCCTTCCGGAAGAGCTTCATGGCCGACGGGCTCGAGAAGAAGAAGATGTCCTGGTTCACCGTGACGCGCAGCGACGAATCGAAGATGGCCCGCCGGGACGGCCTCACCGGGCAGCGGAGGGTGATCTTCAGCTCGCGCAGGTAGCGCTCCGGATCCTGCGAGAACACCGAAGGGCAGGGACTGCAACAGAAGGCGATCGGTTTTCCGTTGACGTAGACGGGGTTGCGGTTCGGGTCGACGCGTGCCTTGCGGACCGGGCAGATGGTATTGACCGAGACGCTGGAGTCCGCGTACATGACCCGCGCTCTTCCGGGGGGATCGGTGACCACGTAGTTGGGAAGGCCGAACTGGATGTCCGTGGTCTCGCCATCGCCGGTCTGGGCGGCGACGCGGCGCGGGCCGCCGAAAAGCGTCGCCAGAGCCATGGCCAGGGCGAGCGCCGCGGCTACGATCAGCAGGAATTTGGCGATGCGTCCAGAGCCAGCGTGCGGAACCAAGTGCCCCCCCTGAAACCACTGTATCCTAACCGAAGCCGGCCCCTCCCATCGACTTCAATTCACCCCCTCGTTCATACCCTCGACCCGGACAGTTTCTCCCTGCTCGGGGAGATGAGGCTTTCCGGAGAAGTCGATGTAATGGCCCGACTTGAACGCCTTGGTCTCGAGGTAGAACCGGTTGTGCTCGTTCGGGGGGATGACGAGGGGCTGGCGGCCCTCGACGACGATGCCGTACCGGGCCAGCTCGCTGACCTTGCGGGGGTTGTTGGTCATGAGCTGGACCGAGCGGATCTTGAGGCTCTGGAGCATGTGGGCGGCGATGGCGTACTCCCGCTCGTCGTCCCGGAAGCCGAGCGCCTCGTTGGCCTCGACCGTGTCCAGGCCGCGATCTTGAAGTCCGTACGCCCGGATCTTGTTCAAAAGGCCGATCCCGCGCCCTTCCTGGCGGAGGTAGAGGACCACCCCCATCGGGAGCTGGGCGATGGTGCGCAGGGAGACCTCCAGCTGGTCGCGGCAGTCGCAGCGGAGCGATCCGAGGGCGTCTCCGGTCAGGCATTCCGAGTGGATCCGGACGGGGACGCTCTCCTGGCCGTAGGGGCGGCCGGACATGACCGCCACGTGCTCCTTGCCGTCGCGGTTGTTCCAGAACGCGGCGATCTGGAACCGGCCGAACCGGGTGGGCAGCTCCGCGATGGCCACGATCTTGACGCAGATCTTCTGCTCGCCGACGCCGCCGCAGCAGTGATCGGCTTCGGAGCGGAGGATGGCCTCGATTTCGGCCTGGGAGAGTCGCACGGTGGGTTAGATGCCTCCGGCCCGGTTTCGAATCGAAACGTGTTATCGTAGCCGTGTGAGCGCCAATCCCCGGGCCCCGGAACTACCGCCCGACTTCGCCTGGCTCAACACCGACCGCCCCCTGACCTTCGCGCGGGAGCTGAGGGGCCAGGTGGTGCTGCTCGATTTCTGGACGTACTGCTGCATCAACTGCATGCACGTCCTCCCCGACCTCGCCTACCTCGAGGACAAGTACGCTCGCGAGCCGTTCCTCGTGGTGGGCATTCACAGCGCCAAGTTCGAGAACGAGGGACATCGCCCCACGGTCCGGGCGGCGATCAACCGCTACGAGATCCGCCATCCCGTGATCGTGGACCAGGAGATGCGGCTCTGGAGCGAATACACCGTGAAATCCTGGCCCACCCTGGTCCTCGTCGGCGCGGACGGCCGGATCGTCGGCGCGGTCGCCGGGGAGGGGAACCGGGCGGCCCTGGACCACGCCGTCGCCGAGGCGCTCGCCGACGCCCGCGCGAAGGGGATCCTGGCCGAGGCGCCCCTCCGGCTGGAGCGCGAGCAGTCGGTGCGCGCCGCGACCGGGCTCGCGTTCCCCGGGAAGGTCCATGCCGATCTGCTCGGGCAGCGGCTCTTCATCGCCGACTCGAATCACAATCGGATCGTGGTCGCGACGCTTCCCGACGCCGAGGGCCGGTCGCGGCTCTTGCGCACCGTGGGATCGGGGCGCGTGGGCCGCGAGGATGGCGCGGCCGAGAGCGCGGCGTTCCACCACCCGCAGGGGCTGGCCCTGATGAACGGCGGGCAGCTGATCGTGGCCGACACCGAGAACCATCTGCTCCGGTCGGTCGACCTGAAGACCTGGCGCGTGAGCACCATCGCCGGCACGGGGGAGCAGTCGTACGACCGTTCGGGCGGCAGGCGCGGCACGGCGCAGGGACTCAACTCTCCCTGGGATCTCGCGATCGAGGGGAGCACCTGCTACGTCGCGATGGCGGGCCATCACCAGATCTGGCGCGTGGACCTGCCGATGGCGCTCTGCCGCGCCTGGGCCGGGACCGGGCGCGAGAACATCGTGGACGGACCTGCCGAAGCCGCCGCTCTGGCCCAGCCCTCCGGGCTGGCGCTCATGGGGAACTACCTCTACTTCGCCGACTCCGAAGTGAGCGCGGTGCGCCGCGTGGACCTGGCCGCCGAGCGGGTGGAGACGCTGGTGGGCCGCGGGCTCTTCCACTTCGGCGACGAGGACGGCGCGGTCGAGCAGGCCAAGCTGCAGCACCCGCTGGGCGTGGCCGCATGCAACAAGAAGATCCTGGTGGCCGACACCTACAATCACAAGATCAAGGAGCTGGACCCCGAGGCCGGGACGATCCGCACCCTTCTCGGGGACGGCAGGCCCGGGAGCGAGCGCGACGGACGGGTCCTCGCCCTCTTCGAGCCGGGCGGCGTCCATGCCACCGACGACACGCTGTACGTGGCGGATACGAACAACCACCGCGTGGTGCGCGTCGCGCTGCCGTCCCTGGCCTGGACGGAGGTGGTCGTCGAGGGGCTGGAGCCGCCGTCGGTGGAGCCGCGGACCCGCGCCCTGGGCGCGGCATTCCCGGCGGATCCCGCGACGCTGCGGGCCGGCGCCGCCACCGGATGGCGCGTCCTCGTGACGCTCCCCGAGGGGGCGCACGTGAGCGACGAGGCTCCGGCCAGCGTCCGGGTGCAGCGCGGGCAGGAGGTCCTGCTCCAGAAGACGATGCTCGGCGCCACCTGGCCGCTCGCGTTCGAGCTTCCCGCGCAGCCGCCCGGCCGCGCCGACCTGCGCGTTCAGGTTTCCTTCGCCTATTGCCACGAAGGGCAGGGCGTCTGCATCCCCGCCAGTCCCGCCTGGAGCGTTCCCGTCCGCTTCGAGGACCGGGGTGAGGCGGAAGCCCAGCTCACCGCGTCGTTAGCCTAGGCCCCGGGGCGCTCGCATGAGTGGCTTCTGGGGACACTTCCTCACCTGGGTCCAGGTTTTCGCCATCCCGCTGCTCGTCCTGGGGAACGCCGTGTTCGTGGCGGCGGAATTCTCCCTCGTCACGGTGCGGAGGACGCGGCTCGAGGAACTGGCCGCGAACAAGGTCCCCGGCACTCACGTCGCGCAGGAGGCGGTGCGCCGGGTGACCGACATGATCGCCGCGACGCAGGTGGGCATCACGATGACCAGCCTGGGCCTCGGGTGGGTCGGCGAGCCCGGGCTCGCGCGCGTGCTGCAGCCCTGGTTTCACTGGCTCCCGGAGGGGTGGGGGATCTTCGCGGCGCACGGCGTCGCCACCGCGTTCGCCTTCCTGATCATCACGTTTCTCCACGTCGTCGTGGGTGAGCTGGCCCCCAAGGGGATCGCGCTCCGGAAGCCCGACACGGTGGCGATCATCCTCGCCGGCCCGCTCCTCGCGTTCGAGCGCATTTTCCGCCCCTTCATCCGGGTGGTGAACTGGAGCGGCAACGGCCTGCTCCGGCTCCTGGGATTCAAGCCCGCCGCCCACACGGGACACATCCACTCGGTCGACGAGCTGCAGCTGATCGTCGAGGACGTGAGCGAGGCGGGGAAGATGTCGCCCGAGCAGGCCGACATCCTGACGCGCGCGTTCCAGCTTCCCGAGAAGAAGGTGCGCGACGCGATGCTCCCGCTGGCCAAGGCGGTCATGCTCGAGTACCGGATGAAGCCGCAACAGATTCTCTACGCGCTCCAGGACAGCGTGCACACGCGCTTCCCGGTGTACGACGGGGAGCCGACGCGCGTCGTGGGCATCGTGAACGCGAAGGACCTGTTCGCGATCTACGCCACGAGCGGCCTCGTGAATCTCGAAGACGCGATGTATCCCGTCACCTGGGCGCCCGCCGACCGGAGCACGGCCGACCAGCTGAAGGAGTTCCGACGCGCAAGGCGCCAGATGGCCGTGGTGATCGACGAGGCGGGAATCCCGATCGGGATCATCACACTGGAGGACATCGTCGAAGAGCTGGTAGGAGACATCGAGGACGAGCACGACGTGACGGGGGTGCGGTAGACGCCGCAACTTCGAGCCCGGGTGGCGGAATGGTAGACGCAGGGGACTTAAAATCCCCTGGGGGCAACTCCGTGAAGGTTCGAGTCCTTCCCCGGGCAAACCGCTACGCCTCGTGAGGGAGGCTTGTGGTAAGCGAAGGTCCGAGACCTGACGCCGACCTGAAAGCGGTCGGGCTCAATCGCGGGGTCCGATGAGCCGTTTCCGTAGCGTCGACCTCCTGGATCGTCGGCTCGCGGCCATCTTCCTCCTCGGCATCGCGAGCGGCTATCCCTTCGTCCTCTGGGGCTCCGCCATGACCGCCTGGCTCAAGGAAGCCGGGCTCACGCGTTCCGCGATCGGCGTCTTCGGCACCGTGGCGGCCGTCTATTCACTGCACTTCCTCTGGTCGCCCCTG
>DASQJL010000121.1 GCA_035631035.1 Candidatus Binatia bacterium
TGCGACGAGGCGGGCGCGCTCTGGATCGCCGACGAGGTGCTCACCGGCTTCGGGCGGACGGGCGCGCTCTTCGCCTGGTCGCGCCTGGCGGAGCGGGACGGGGTGGACGCGGCGCCCGACCTGGTCGCGTTCGGCAAGGGAGCGGCGGCGGGGTTCTACCCCGTGTCCGGCGTGCTCGTTTCGAAACGGGTGGCCGAGGCGCTCGATTCGGGAGCGACGCCCTTTCGCCACGCGCAGACCTTCGGCGGGAGCCCGGTGGGCGCGGCGGTCGCGCTGCGCGCGCTCGCGGCGTACGAATCGGAGGGGATCTGGGAGCGCGTTCGAGGCGCGGAGCCCGCGGCCGCCCGCGCCTTCGACGCCCTGCGCGCGTGCGAGCCGGTGCTCGACGTGCGCGGGATCGGCCTTCTCTGGGGCATCGAGCTGGCGGCGCCCGGACCCGGGAGGCCGCCCTATGCGCGCGCCGGAGCGGCGCGCCAGGTGGAGGCGGCGTGCCGCGCGCGAGGCGTCCTGATCCATGCGGCGTCGGGCTTCCTCCCGGACGGCCGCGGCGACGCCCTGCTCGTCGCGCCCCCGCTCGTGGCCGAGCCGCGGGATCTCGAGGCGATCGCGGCCGCCCTGAGCGAGTCGATCCAGGCGGCGATTCCGGCCGCGGGAGGGAGCGCGTGGGTCGAGGAGTGGGAGGACCGATGAGATCGTGGCGATGCGCCTCGGCCCTGGCACTCGCCTGGGGCTGCGTCCTGACCCTGGGCTGCGCGTCGGAGTCGACGCTCATCCGCGAGGATCCCGGCTTCACGGCGCCGGCGCTGCGGAGCGGCGGCCTGGCGATCCTGGGCGTCGTGCAGGTGGACGAAGTGCCGCAGGCTCGTCCCCCTCTCGTGGACGCGCTCCAGCGCGTGCTCGCCGGGGCGCGGCGCGACATTCCGGTCGTTCCCGCCGTGCGCGTGCAGGCGGCGCTCGGCGATTCCGCCACGCGGCTCTTCCTGCTCGGCTATCAGCTGCGTGGCGATCCCGATTCGTCGTGGCTTGCGCGCGCGGCCGAGTCGGCGCGCCCCCTGGCCCGCTATGGCGTTCTCGCGCGGGTGCGCGAGACCCGCGTCCGCTACGGGACCCGGGACATTCCTTCCAGCCAGACGACCGGAACCGGCGAGACCTCGGTGCGGATCACCGGACGCGACGTGCAGGCCGAGGTGACGGTCTACGACCTCGCGACGCGCGCCGTGGTCTACCGGGGGAAGTTCCTCGGCACCTACGACGCGGCGCCGAACTTCCGGCCGCCGCCGGCGGACACGCTGAACCCCGATTCGGTGGAGGTCGGGATGCGGACGCCGCGTCACGGAGGGCAGACCTTCCGCCAGCCGACCAGCTTCGCGATCCCCGGCCCGAGCGATTCCCCCACCGAGATGGGCTACCCCGAGCCCCCGCCCGTGGCGCGGGCCGCGGAGTCCGCGTTCCTCGAGCTCGCCCGCGCGCTGCCGGGCGCCCCCGCTGCGCCGAAGTAGGGACCGCTACGCCGTCGTGGGGCGCGCCGTGAAGCGCGCCCGGAGCGGCCGCCAGAGCTCGCTCACGAAGACTCCCGCCAGGATCAGCGCGGCGCCGGTCAGCTCGCGCGGCGTCATCCGCTCGCCGAAGAAGGAGACGGCGAAGATCGCCGCGAAGATCGGCTCGGTCGCATAGAGGACGCCGGCCTTGACCGATGAGGTTCGGGCGAGCGCCCACGTCTGGACCACGATGATGAGCGCGGTCGCGACGATCCCCAGGTAGAGCAGCACCCCCCAGGGTATCGCGCGCGCCGGCGCCAGCGCCCCGCCGCCGGCGAACACCAGCGTCCATCCGGCGGCCGCTCCCACCACGACCTGGAGCACGCTGATCGGCACGGCCGGACTCCGCTTCCCCGCCACGTGGGTCACGACGATCTGCACCGCGAAGGCGGCCGCGCAGGCCAGCGTCCAGAGCTCCCCGGGATTGAGGGAGAACCCGGCGTCCGCCGAGAAGAGAACGAGCCCGGCCACCGCCAGGAGGACGCCGAGCGACTCCCCCATCACGGGGCGCGTGCGCAGGACGAGGTAGGCGATGAAGGGCACGAACGCGATGCTCATCGACGTGATGAACGCCGACCGCGAGGCGGTGACGGTGCGCAGCCCGATCACCTGCGTGATGTATCCGACGGCGACCCAGACGCCGATCCCAAGGCCGTCCCGGATCCATTCCGGCCGCCAGCCCCGGAGCCGCCGGAAGTAGAACGCGGCGAGCACGACGGCCGCGATGGTGAAGCGGAGCGCGACGAGCTCGGCGGCCGGCACCGTATGGAGGGCATCGCGCAGGAGCGCGAACGTCGTCCCCCAGATGGCGCAGATGAGAAGGAGGGCGAGGTCGGCCCGGCTCACCCCGCGGCGACGCGGCGGCGGCGCGTCCGCGTCCCCTTCACGTTCAACGCCTTGATCTCGAACGCGAGGCTCTCCAGCTCGATCGAGAGGTTCACCGTGCGGAGGGCGACGCTGGGGGGCACCTGGATCCGCCGGTGCGCGAAGTTGAGGACGCCGCGCATGCCCGCCGCGACCATCCGGTCGGCCACCGCCTGCGCCGCGCGCGCGGGGACCGCGATGACGCCGATCTCGATGGCCAGGCGGGCCGTTTCGGCTTCGAGGTCGTCGATGTGCCGGACGATCAGATCGCGCCAGTCCTGCCCGACGCGATCGGCGCTCACGTCGAACACGCCGACGAAGTCGAAGCCCTGCCGGCGGAATTCCTTGTAGGAGAAGAGCGCCGAGCCCATGTTCCCCGCCCCGACCAGGGCCACCCGCCAGCGGCGGTTCAGCCCGAGGATCAGGCGGATCTCCTTCTTCAGGCGCGCGACGCCGTAGCCCAGGCCGCGCTTTCCGAAGTTGCCGAAGTAGGAGAGGTCCTTACGGACCTGGGCCGAAGTGACGCCGCTTTCGCGGGCGAGCCCCTGGGAGGAGACGGTGCGCTGCCCTTCGATCTCCAGCCCTTCGAGGACGCGGTAATACGCCGAAAGACGCCGGACGGTCGACGTCGGAATGCGTGGATCCAGCCTACGCCTCCTCGCCCTCGGCCGACTCTTCCACCTTGGCGACGTCGATGAGCTGGTCGCCCGGCTCCAGGTTGATGAGCCGTACCCCCTGGGTGTTCCGTCCGATCTCCGAGATGCCCGCCACCTGCGTGCGGATGACCATCCCGCCGCGCGTGATCAGCATGACCTCGTCGTCGGGCAGCACCTCGAGCGCCGCCACCACGCGACCGTTCCGGTCGTTGGCCTGGATCGAGATGATCCCCTTGCCCCCGCGGCCGGTGATGCGGTACTCGCTGATCGGCGACCGCTTGCCGTAGCCGTTCTCGGTGGCGACCAGGAGCGAGGCCTCGCGGCGCACCGCGATGACGCCCACCACCGCGTCGTCCCCCTCGATCGTCACGCCGCGCACGCCGCGGGCTGTGCGCCCCATGGGACGCACGTCGGTCTCCTGGAAGCGGATCGCCTTGCCGTCCCGCTTGGAGAGGATGATCTCCTGCGTCCCGTCGGTGAGCACCGCGTCGATCAGCTTGTCCTCGCCGTCCACCCCGATCGCGACGATGCCGCCGCGGCGGGGGTTGGAGTAGGCGGAGAGCGGTGTCTTCTTCACGATGCCGCGCGCGGTGGTCATGAGAATGAAGTGCTTGTCGTCGAACTGCTTCACCGGAAGCACCGCCGCCACGCGCTCCTGCTGCGTCATCTCGACCAGGTTCACGACGGCCTTCCCCTTGGCGGTGCGGCCGGCCTGCGGAATCTCGTGCACCTTGAGCCAGTAGACGCGCCCCTTGTCGGTGAAGACCAGGATGTAGCTGTGGGTCGAGGCGATGAAGAGGTGCTGGATGAAGTCCTCTTCCTTGGTGCCCGCGCCGGTCACGCCGCGTCCCCCGCGCCGCTGGCTCCGATAGGTCGTCACCGGCAGCCGCTTGATGTAGCCGGCGTGGCTGATCGTGATGACCATGTCCTCCTCGGCGATCAGGTCCTCGACCTCGAACTCGCCGGAAGCCGACTCGATCCGGGTGCGCCGGTCGTCGCCGAAGCGCTCGCGGATGCCGCCCAGGTCCTCCTTGATGATGCCGAGCACCAGCGCGGGGCTCTCGAGGATGGCGCGCAGGCGGTCGATCAGCTGGATCACCTCGAGGTACTCGTCCTCGATCTTCTTCCGCTCCAGCCCGGTCAGCCGCGAGAGGCGCATCTCGAGGATGGCGTTCGCCTGGATCTCCGACAGCCCGAACGTGCTCATCAGCCCCTGGCGCGCCGCCTCGACGTTGGCCGAGGCCTTGATCAGGGCCACGATCTCGTCGATGTGGTCGAGGGCGATCTTGAAGCCCTCGAGGATGTGCGCCCGCTTCTCCGCCTCGTTCAGGTCGTAGCGCGTGCGCCGCACCACGACTTCCTGCCGGTGCGCCACGTAGTGCTGGATCATCTCCTTGAGCGTCATCGTCTGCGGCCGGTTCCCGACCAGCGCGAGCATGTTGGCGCCGAAGGTGGTCTGCATCTGCGTGTGCTTGAAGAGCTGGTTCAGGATGACGCGCGGCTGCGCGTCGCGCTTCAGCTCGATCACGATCCGCATCCCCTCGCGATCCGACTCGTCGCGCAGGTCGGAGATGCCGTCCAGCGTCCCGTCCTTGACCAGGTCGGCGATCTTTTCCAGGAGCGCCGCCTTGCTCACCATGTAGGGGATCTCGGTGACGATGATCGCCTCGCGGTCCTTCTTGTACTCCTCGATCGTCGCGTTCGAGCGGACCGTGATGTGCCCGCGCCCCGTCGTGTAGCAGTCGAGGATCCCCTGCCGGCCGTAGATGATGCCGGCCGTCGGGAAATCGGGGCCCTGCACGATGCGGAGGAGGTCCTCGATCGGGCAGTCGGGGTTGTCGATCACGTGGATCGTGGCGTCCACGATCTCGCGCAGGTTGTGCGGCGGCACGTTGGTCGCCATGCCGACCGCGATCCCCGAGGAGCCGTTCACGAGCAGGTTCGGGACGGCCGACGGAAGGACGACGGGCTCCTCGCGGGACTCGTCGTAGTTCGGCCGCATGTCCACCGTGTCCCTCTCGATATCGCGGAGCATCTCCTCCGCGAACTCGGTCAGGCGCGCCTCGGTGTACCGCTCGGCCGCGGGGGCGTCGCCGTCCACCGAGCCGAAGTTGCCCTGGCCGTCCACCAGCGGATAGCGCATGGAGAACGACTGCGCCAGGCGGACCATCGTCTCGTAGACGGCCGCGGTGCCGTGCGGATGGTAGTTGCCGGTCACGTCGCCGGTGATCTTGGCGGACTTCCGGAAGGGGCGGTCGTGGAGGAGGTTCAGCTCGCGCATCGCCACCAGGATCCGGCGATGCACGGGCTTCAGCCCGTCGCGCACGTCGGGCAGCGCGCGGGACACGATGACCGACATCGAGTAGTCGATATAGGAATTCCGCATCTCGTCTTCGACGTAGATCGGAACGACTCTCTCGCGCGTGACCATGCGTTACGGTTCTCCCTGCTCGGGGATCGGCAAGCGGATCAGATGTCCAGGTTCTTCACGCTGTCCGCGTATTCTTCGATGAACTTGCGCCGGGGCTCGACCTGGTCGCCCATCAAGATCGTGAAAATCTGGTCGGCTTCCACCAGGTCGTCGAGCGTCACCTTGGAGACGCTCCGGAACTCGGGATCCATCGTCGTCGACCAGAGCTGGTCGGGGTTCATCTCGCCGAGGCCCTTGTAGCGCTGCAGGTGGATTCCCTTCCGGCCGATCTCCTCCAGCGCCTTCTCGCGCTCCGCGTCGTTGTAGGCGTAGCGCACGTCCTTCCCCTTCGCGATCCGGTAGAGCGGCGGCATGGCGATGTAGACGTAGCCGCGCTCGATCAGGGGGCGCATGTGGCGGAAGAAGAAGGTGAGGAGCAGCGTCCGGATGTGGGCGCCGTCCACGTCGGCGTCGGTCATGATGATGATCTTGTGATAGCGCGCCTTGTCGGCGTCGAATTCGTCGTCGATCCCCGTGCCGAGCGCGGTGATGATGGTCCGGATCTCCTCGTTGGAGAGCATCTTGTCCAGCGAGGCCTTCTCCACGTTCAGGATCTTCCCCTTCAGCGGCAGGATCGCCTGGTACTTGCGGTCGCGGCCCATCTTGGCCGACCCGCCGGCCGAGTCTCCCTCGACCAGGTAGATCTCGCACTCGGCGGGATTGGTGGACTGGCAGTCGGCGAGCTTCCCGGGCAGCGAGCCGCCGTCCAGGATGCTCTTCCGCCGCGCGAGATCGCGGGCCTTGCGCGCCGCCTCGCGGGCGCGGGCGGTCTGGATGCACTTCTCGACGATCTTCCGCGCGACGCCGGGATTCTCCTCGAAGTAGTTCCGGAGCCCCTCGCCGACGACCGACTGCACCACGCCCTTGGCTTCGGTCGTGCCGAGCTTGGCCTTGGTCTGCCCCTCGAACTGGGGATCGTGGAGCTTCACGCTCACGACGGCCGTCAGCCCCTCGCGCACGTCGTCGCCGCCGAGGTTGATGTCCTTGAGCCCCTTGGTGAGCCCTTCGCGCTCGGCGTAGCTGTTGATGGTGCTGGTGAGCGCGGCGCGGAACCCGATCAGGTGCGTGCCGCCCTCGACGGTGTTGATGTTGTTCACGAAGCTGAACACGTTCTCGACGTAGCCGTCGTTGTACTGGATCGCGATCTCGACCGCCATCCGGTCGCGCTCGCGCTGGTGGTAGATCGGCTCGGGATGCAGCACCGTCTTGTTCGTGTTCAGGTACTTCACGAACGACGCGATCCCCCCCTCGTACTGGAAGTCGTGCTTCTTCCCGGTCCGCTCGTCGGTGAACTGGATGCGGATCCCCTTGTTCAGGAAGGCGAGCTCGCGCAGGCGCTGGGAGAGGGTGTCGAAGTTGTAGTCCAGCGTCTCGAAGATGTTCGCGTCGGGACGCCAGGTGACCGTGGTTCCGGTCTCCTCGGCGGGGCCCAGCTCGGCGAGCTCGGTCTTCACGATCCCGTGCTCGTAGCGCTGGTGGTAGCGCTTGCCGTCGCGGCGCACCTCGACCTCGAGCCAGTCGGAGAGGGCGTTCACGACCGAGACGCCGACGCCGTGCAGCCCGCCCGAGACCTTGTAGCTCGATTCGTCGAACTTGCCGCCGGCGTGCAGCGTGGTCATGACGACCTCGAGCGCGGGGCGCCCCTGCGCCGGATGGACGTCCACCGGGATGCCGCGCCCGTCGTCCACCACCGTCACGCTGGAGTCGGGATGGATCGTGACCTGGACGTTGGCGCAGAAGCCGGCCAGCGCCTCGTCCACGGAGTTGTCGACGACTTCGTAGACCAGGTGGTGCAGCCCGGTCTGGCCGGTCGAGCCGATGTACATGGCCGGACGCTTGCGGACCCCCTCCAGTCCCTTGAGGACCTGGATGTTCCGCGCGTCGTAGGAATGGCCGTCGCCGTCGGGCGGGGCCGCGGACTTCGTCGTATTCGAGGGATCGGGGGGCTGGGCCAAGCTCAACGCCTCCTCACTCTTCGGATTCAATTCGTTCCTCCTTGAAACGCATCGGGACCAGCCGGATGGACTTGAGCCGGGCCGAGTCGGGGAGGCGCCGGTTCAGCGCTTCCAGGACTCCCTGGCGGAGCACCGCGAGGTGCCCCATCCAAACGGCTCCCTGCACTTCCACGAGAAGCTCGCCATCGCGGACCCCCACGGGGCGCGTGCGCCGCGCGACCTCGGGACCGACCACCGCCGTCCATTCGTCGGTCGCCTGCGCGCCCTGGAAGCGGCTCTCCATGCGGATCCCGGCGAGCACGTCGTCCAGGACTCCGCCGACCGCCGCCATCTCCGAGGCGCCGCGGCGCGGCGGGCGCTCGGGCTTCATGCCACACCCGCGCAGGCCGCGAGCGTCTCGATCGGCAGCGACGCGACGCGCTCGGGAGCGACCGTCAGCGCGCGGCAGGCGGTGACGATCATCTGGCTGGATTCCGGGATGAGCGAGAGGATCGGACCGATCCACCGCGCATCCAGCTCGGATTCGGGGTCGTCGAGCAGCACCACCGGGGCTTCGTCGAGCCGCTCTTCCAGCACCCGCGCGAGCGCGAGCCGGAGCAGGATCGCGTACAGGCGGGAATAGCCGCGCGAGGCGCCCTCGGCCAGCTCGATGCCGCCGATCCGACAGGTGAGGCGCGCCCGGTGCGGCCCCTCGCCGGTCCATCCCAGCCGCGCATCGCGGACGCGCATCGCCTCGAGCCGCGCGGCGCGCTCGTCGGGCGTTCCTCCGCCGGCGCTCGCGTACTCCAACACCGGGTTCAGGTCCGGATCCACGCGGGCCGCCAGGGCGCGCATGCCGGCGTGCAGATCGGCGGCAAGCGCGGCGCGGCGGCGGTCCAGCTCGGCTCCGGAGCGGCCGAGGATCGCTTCCCAGACCCCCAGCTCGTGGCCCGGCTCGCGGCCGTCGGAACCGGCGCGTCCTCGCGTGGCCAGCAGGCGATTGCGCTGCTTCAGCGCCGTCGTGTACTCGCGCAGCGAGCCGACGTAGGCCGGCTCGAGCTGGCAGAGCGCCACGTCGAGGAAGCGGCGCCGCTCGGGGACCCCGCCGCCGAACACGGAGACGTCGTCCACGGAGAAGTGCACCGTCGGAAAGCGCCCGAGCAGGTCGGTGAGCCGCGGCAGCGCTTCTCCGTCCACCCGCACCTCCCGCACCCCCTCCCGCGACCCGCGCGCCGAGAGCTCGCGCCGCACGCCCCCTCGTCCCACCACGACGCCGCGGATCTCGAACGCGTCGGCGCCGGTTCGGATCAGCTCCCGGTCCCGCGCCCCGCGGAAGGAGCGGCCGAGCGAGAGCAGAACGGCAGCCTCGATCCAGTTCGTCTTCCCCGAGCCGTTCGGCCCCAGGATCAAGGCGCTTCCGTCGCCGACGACGGTCTTGGCCTCACGGTGATTTCGGAAATCGCGCAGCTCGAGGCTTTGTAGTCGCACGCGCTCAGCCGGCCAGCCGGAGGGGCATGACCAGGCAGAGGAGCCCTTCCAGGGCCGGAGTTCCCTTCGCGTCCGTGGGCGCCCCCGGCACCAGGAGGCCGGCCGTGACGGGCGTGTTCAGCTGCACCGTCACTTCCTCGGAATCCATGGTCCGGAGAATGTCGAGCAGGTACCCGGCGTTGTAGCCGATCTCGAGGTCCTCGGCGTCGTAGCGGACGTCGAGCGATTCGGTGGCCTCGCCCTGATCGGGCGTCTGGACGACGAGCGTCAGCTTGTTCCGCGTCACGGCGAACTTCACCTGGCGCGTCAGGCTGTCGGAGAAGACGGAAACGCGGTCGAGGGACGACGCCAGCTCGCCCGTCTTCACGTGCAGGTGCTTGTTGTTGTTCTTGGGCAGCACCTGCTCGTAGTTGGGGAACGGCCCCTCGATCAGCTTCGTCGTGAGCGACGTCTTCCTAGTTCCTTGGCCCACGGTGAAGCGCGCGTGGTTCTTGGAAAGCTCGACGTGCACGGGATCGGCGCTCTCGGCCACGAGGCGGTGCAGATGGGTCAGCGCCTTCAGCGGAACGATGACGTCGCCCTTCAAGGCGCCCTTCACCGCGCCGGGGTGCTTCAGCGTGGCGCGCGCGAGGCGATGCCCGTCGGTGGCGACGAGCCGGATCTCCCCTTCCGCCACCTGGAGCAGAGCGCCGTTCAGCGCGGGACGCGTCTCGTCGGTGGAAACGGCGTAGATCGTGCGCTTGATCATCCGCTCGAGCTGCTTCGCATCGATCGTCAGCGACGTGTCGGGAGCCACGTTCACGCGCGCGGGAAACTCCTCGGGGCGAATGCAGAGGAACTTGAACCGTCCCGATTTGCTTCCGACGTTCAGCGTCAGATCCTTCGCTTCCAGCTTCAGCTCTTCCTTGGGAAGCTTCCGGACCAGCTCGAGGAGCTTCTTCGCGGGCACCGTGAGCGCGGCCTCGGCCTTGACGTCGGCCATCGCGCGGGTCGTGACCGAAAGGTCCAGGTCGGTGGCCGTCATCTGCAAACCTTCGTCCGTAGCTTCCACGAGAATATTGGCGAGCACGGGAAGCGTCGTTCGGCTGGGAACGGCGCTCGAGATGAGGCTCAACGCCTGCAACAGCTCCGTCTGCGCGATGGAGCATTTCATGGCCACGTCCTGTGCGATTGTCATGTGTCTAAGTCCCTTTAGGTATTGGTGGTTGCGGTCGCGTCGGGGTGGCTGTTTCCTCGCTCTGGATTATAGGTTTTCGGGGGGTCCTGGAACAACAGGAAAGGGGGTCTTTGCTCACGAGGTTTTCCACACGGTCCGGGGGGCCTAAGACTAGATAGGTACCATGAATAGAAGCAGTAGTAGTAGGGGGTGTGGACGGTGGGGGCGGGGAGAGGGTTGGCACGGGTAATTTGTTGTCCCGCTTGGCATTCCTGTATTCGTTCCGGCCGCGGTGAGGTCGGGATCGGCTGGGGATGGCGCGGAGGTTGTCCCGACCCGTCCCCAGGAGCGGGATACGGACCGCACGAAAGCCCGCCGTCCACGGCCTATCCACAGGAAATCGAAACGGGCGCCGCTCTCGCGACGCCCGTCGTTTCAGGGCCGCACGAACCCGCGCGGCCGATCTTTCGGATCGATGGAATTAGGCGGTGAGCTGCGCCATCAGCTCCTCCACCACGCCCCGCATCTCGGGATCGCTCGACGTCAGCGCCTCGATCTTCTGGCAGGCGTGGAGCACCGTCGTGTGGTCGCGCCCGCCGAACTTGCCGCCGATCTCGGCCAGCGAGAGGTCGGTGAGCGTGCGCGCGATGTACATGCCGATCTGGCGCGGGAACGCGATCGTGTCGGTGCGCCGCTTTCCGCGCAGTGATTCCTCGGTGACGTTGAAGTGGCGCGAGACGATCCGCTGGATATCGTGCACGTCGAAGCGGACCAGGTCGGGCTTGATCTGATCCCGCAGCACGTCCTGCGCGAACTCCACGGTGAGCTTGGAATTGGTGAGCTCGGCGAAGGCCAGGAGCCGCGCCAGCGATCCCTCGAGGTCGCGGATGTTGTTCTTGATGTTGCTCGCCAGGAGCAGCGCGATCTCGTTCGGGACCATCCGATTCTGCAGCTCGGCCTTCTTTTTCACGATGGCGACGCGGGTTTCCAGGTCGGGGGGCTGGATGTCGGCCACCACGCCCCAGGTGAAGCGGGAGAGCAGGCGCTCCTCGAGCGCCGTCATCGAGTTGGGCGGGCCGTCGCTGGTCAGGACGATCTGCCGGTGCTGGTCGTGGAGCGCGTTGAACGTGTGGAAGAACTCCTCCTGCGTCGACTCCTTGCCCTCGAGGAACTGGATGTCGTCGATCAACAGGAGATCCGCGGAGCGGTAGCGCGCCTTGAACTCGAGCGTGGTGGCGTGCTGGATGGCGTAGATCATCTCGTTCATGAACTTCTCGGCCGAGACGAAGAACACCTTCGCGTGCGGACGCTGCGCGCGCACGAAGTGACCGATGGCGTGCATGAGGTGCGTCTTGCCGAGGCCGACGCCGCCGTACAGGAAGAGCGGGTTGTAGCGCTCGCCCGGGCTCTGGGCGACCGCCTGGCAGACGGCATGGGCGAACTGGTTTCCATTTCCGACGACGAAGGTGTCGAACGTGTTCTGCGGCACGAGCGCGCTCTCGTCGCGCGAGGGAAAGCCGCCGCTCCATCCCGACGTCCTGGTGGGACGCGGCTCCTCGCGTCCCATGAAATCCTCTTTCGTGAAGCCATGGCCCGCGCCCGGGGAGCCCGCGGGTTCCGCGGGCAGGGCGCCCCAGGGCGGGGTGTCGGCGGCGTCCTCCTGGCGCACCTGGAACATCACGGGGATCGTCGCGCCCGCGGCGGTCGAGACCGAGGTCTCGATCAGCGGACGGTAGTGCTGGTCCAGCCAATCCACGTAGAACTGGCTGGGCACCTCCAGGACGAGCGATCCGTTCAGCGAGACCGGCCGGAGCGACCGGAACCACGTTTCGTACGTCTGCGGCGAGGTATTGTCCTGAATGGTTCCGAGTGCGCGTTCCCAGAGATCGACGGCTGCCTTTTCGATCATTTCACTGCCCCCACATGCACACACCCACTCCACGCACAATCCACACACTTATCCACAAAATAACTGGGGCGTAACGGATTGCGTGTGACTCCGTTACGCCCCGAGAACGCGATGTCGGGCAACGCGTGTCCTGACGGCATTTTCGACTTTCGATGATGGCGCGCGAGGCGCGCCGGGCGAGAAGTGAGCAGGCGTTGGCCGCGACCTGGAGGGAGTCGCGTCTGACGTCCGCCGAGGGGTCGGAATGTACGACCCTCGATCCGCGGCCTGCAACGAAATTGTTTCGGACGGGCGTCGCGCGGAGCCGACGGCGCGTGTTGACCGAACGGAACGCGTCGGTTAGACTCGCCGACTCGCAACGAACGACACTCACTCACACGATCGCGACTCGAGGAGCTCCAAGTGAAGCGCACGTTCCAACCGCACAACCGCCGCCGGAAGAAGGTCCACGGCTTCCGCGAGCGCATGAGCACCCGCGGCGGCCGCGCGGTACTGAAGCGCCGCCGGGACCGGGGCCGCAAACGTCTCACGGTCTAGCACGGCCGCGCCCGGCGATTCGGCCATGGCCGGCGGAGTTCCGACTCGCGACCGTCGTCTCCGTTCGGGATGGCAGTTCCGCGAGGTCTACCGCTCCGGCGCCTCCTATCACGGAACCTTGATGTCTCTGGTCAGCCTCGGCAAGCCCGAAGACCACGGCCGCCGGGCGTTCGTGGCCAGCCGCAAGGTCGGCCCCGCCGTGCGCCGGAATCGCGCGAAGCGGCTCCTGCGCGAGGGGTTCCGCCGCCTGCCCGAGGATCGCCGGGACGAGCCGCGCTGGCGCGTCTGGATCGCGCGCGCCGCCTGCTCGCGGTCCGATCTCCACCGGGTCGCGGCCGAGATGGCCCGGCTGGTGAAGCAGGAGCGCCGATGACCCGCGCCACGGCGGCGCTCCGCTCCGGATTCGGCCTTCGCGGCATCGCGATCCTCCTCGTGCGCGGCTACCGGTTCGCGATCGCGCCCGTCCTTCCCAAGAGCTGCCGTTTCACCCCCTCCTGCTCGGCCTATGCCGAGGAGGCGCTCCACAAGCACGGTCTCTTCCGCGGCCTCTGGCTCGCCGCGAGGCGCATTCTCCGCTGCCATCCGTTCCACCCCGGAGGCTACGACCCCGTGCCCTAGGGCGGGGGACGACTTCATGGATCGAAGAACGCTGATCGCGGTCGTCCTGATCATGGCCGTGCTCCTGGTCGACCAGGTGATCTGGTCGCGCTGGAGCAAGTCCCGTCAACGGGCCGTTCCGCCCACGGCCGGCGGTCCCGCGGTTCCCGGCGATTCGGCGACGGTTCGCGCCGCCCTTGGGGATTCCGCGCTGCACGGCGTCCCGGCGTCGCAGCCGGCCGAGGGCGCATCGTCGGCCGCGCGCGTCGGCGCTCCCGGCGCGACGGGCGTCGGCCCGCTTCTCTCGGCGCGCGTCGCCGGGGCGCCGGTCACCGTTGATTCGCTCGCGACGGGGCAGTTCCGCGCGCGCTTCACCAGCGAGGGCGGGGCCGTCTCTTCCTGGGTGCTGCCCGGGTACCGCGATCCGCGCACGCATGCGCCCGTGAACCTGATTCCGACCGGAGCCACCGCGATGCACGTGGCCGTCGGGGCGCGCGGCGTTTCCTACGACTTCACCGGCGCGCCCTTCCGGCAGACGGGAGGGAGCGGGCGGGAGGGCTGGATCACGTACGCCGCCGAGGATTCGAGCGGCGTGCGGGTGACGAAGACCTACCGCCTTTCCAAGGACGAACACCTGCTCGACGTGGAAGTGCGCGTCGCGGCGCCCGCCGCGCTGGGTCCCATCCACTACCAGATGGGATGGGCGAATCCGCTTCCGCTCACCGAGCTGAACGCCCGGCCGCTGGAGCGCACCGCGGTGGCCTATCTGGGCGCCAAGCTCGAGACGGTGGACGCGAACCGGATCGCCAAGGACGTGACGAAGCGGATCGCGGGGAACGTCCGGTGGGCGGGGGAACGGAGCAAGTACTTCATCGCGACCGTGATTCCCGACTCCGCCACGATTCCCGAGGTGCTCTTCCAGCAGGGTCCGGACAAGCTCCCGATCGTCTGGCTTTCGGGCGACGCGGCGCCGGGCGCCGAGATCGTGCGCCACGCGCGGATCTACGCGGGGCCGATCCACTTCGACACGCTGGTGCAGATCGGAGCCGGGCTCGAGGAGGTCGCGAACCTCGGTTGGAAGTGGATCGTGCCGGTGAGCGCGGTGCTCCTCAAGATGCTCATCGCGATCCACCATGCGATTCCCAACTACGGCATCGCCATCATCCTGGTGGCGCTCGCGGCGAAGCTGGTCTTCTACCCGCTCACGCAGTCCAGCCTGCGCACGATGAAAGTGATGCATCGCCTCCAGCCGGAGGTGAACGCGCTGCGCGAGAAGCACGCGAACGATCCGGCCAAGATGAACACGGCGATGATGAATCTCTATCGGGAGCACAAGGTCAATCCCATGGGGGGATGCCTGCCGATGCTCCTCCAGCTGCCGGTGTTCCTCGCGCTCTACCAGGTGCTCCTGCACGCCATCGAGCTTCGGTCGGCGGGATTTGCCTGGTGGATCAAGGACCTCTCGGCGCCGGACGTGGTCGGCACCCTGGGGGGCTTTCCGATCCACGTTCTCCCGCTGATCATGACCGGGAGCACGTTCCTGCTCCAATCGCAGACGCCGGTCGATCCGCGGCAGCAGTTCATGATGTACCTGATGCCGGTCATGATGCTGTACATCATGTATAATTTGCCCTCGGGCGTGATCATCTACTGGACGGTGAACAATCTCGTTTCGGCGCTCCAGCAGTACCTGGTCAACGTGGCCGAAGATCGGCGCATGGCGGCGCATACCTGATCCCGCGCGGGCCGCGGGACGGATGGGACGGACCGATGAACGACAGCGATGAAATCCGAGTCGAAGGCGAGACGTTTCAGGACGCCGTGGCCGCGGCCTCGGCCCAGCTGGGGCTGAAGACCACGGAGCTGGGGATCGAGATCATCGATCCCGGCGCGTCGGCTGCCTCCAGCACGGGCTATCGCCCGGTGCGCATCCGCGCCTGGCGCCGCGATCCCGAGTCCTCGGCCGACGGGCTGCGCAAGCCCGCGCCCGGCGCGCGCCGCGCGCCGTCCGATTACGACGACGGCGGACGCCGGAGCCATCACGGTCCGCCGCGCCGCCCCGCTCCGGTCAACTACGGCCCGCCGCCGCCCCCGATGGATCCCGAGAAGATCACGCCCGAGCTGGTCGTGATGGTGCGCGACCTCGCGGACGGGATCATGAAGCACATGGAGTTTCCCTCGACGGTCGAGGCGGAGAAGACCAAGCACGGGATTCGCGTCGCGATCGCGGCGGGCGACTTTGATCAGTACCTGATCGGCCCCGATGGCGAGACGCTCGCCGCGCTGCAGCACATCATCGGCCGCATGATCCGCGCGAAGATGCCGGACGAGGCGCCGCCCCGGCTGGAAGTGGACGTCGCCGGCTACCGCGACCGCCAGATCGAGGCGCTTCGCGAGATGGCGCGGGGACTGATCGCCGAGGCGAAGGATTCGGGCGAGGAGGTCACGACCGACCCGCTCCCGGCCAGCGAACGGCGCATCGTGCACCTGGAAGTGGCCGAGGTCCAGGGAATGGAGACGGTCACGATCGGAGACGGCTTCTACAAGCGCGTCGTGATCCGGCGCGCCTCCGCGGACGCCGCCGCCAAGGGCGACCGGTGACGATCGGTGGCAGACGACCCGGGCGACACCATTGTCGCGCCGGCGACGGCCCCCGGCGAAGCGGCCGTCGCCCTGATCCGCGTGAGCGGGCCGGCCGCGCCGGCGCTGGCCGCCCGCCACTTCCGCGGTAACCGCTCGCCGCTCGAAGCACCCTCCCACCACATTCTCTTCGGGCAATTCGTGGACGGCCGGGGCGATCCGGTCGACACGGTGCTCGTCTCGATTTTCCGCGCGCCCCGCTCCTACACTGGCGAGGACTTAGTCGAGATCTCCTCCCACGGCGGCGCCGTCGTTCCCGGCGCGATCCTCGACGCCCTGATCCGCTCCGGCGCGCGTCCGGCGCGCCCGGGCGAATTCACCGAGCGCGCGTTTCGAAACGGAAAGCTGGACCTGGCGCAGGCGGAAGGGGTCGCGGCCCTCGTGCGCTCGCGCTCCGAGTTGGCTGCCCGCGCGGCGAACGCCACGCTGGGCGGCGCGCTCTCGCGGCGCGTGGACCGGCTGGATGGAGCGCTGGTCGCGCTGCTGGCCGAGGTGGAGGCACGCATCGATTTTCCGGCCGACGCGGGCGAGCCGATGGACGCGCCGGCCCTGGCGGGGCGCTGCGGCGCGCTCGCGGCGGAGATCGGGGAGTGGTTGGAGGGAGTTCCGGGCTCGCGGCGGCGCGAATCGGGCGTCTCGGTCGTGCTCGCGGGACCGCCCAACGTGGGCAAGTCGAGCCTCTTGAACGCGCTGGTGGGCTACGACCGCGCGATCGTGAGCGCGATCCCGGGCACCACGCGCGACACGGTGGAAAGCTCCATCTGGATCGACGGGGTCGAGCTGCGGCTGACCGACACCGCCGGATTGCGCGAGAGCCAGGATCCGGTCGAGCGGCTCGGCGTCGAGCGCACCGTGTCGGCGCTGGAGCGGACCGATCTCGCGGTCGTGGTGCTGGACCGCTCCGACCCGGAATCGAGCGTGAGCGCGCTGGGCTCGAGCGGCTCGGCATCGCGGCCGGTCGTCGTCGCGTGGAACAAGGCGGATCTGCCGCGCGGCGCGGATCGACGCGTGATCGCGGCGGGCGATCGGGTCACGGAGGGCGGCCGCTGGGCGGGAACGCCGCTCGAAGGGCGCACCGTGCTCGCGGAAGTGGAGACGGTCGCGATCGCGCCGGCGGGCGCGGCATCGCTTCGAAACGCGCTCCGCG
>DASQJL010000122.1 GCA_035631035.1 Candidatus Binatia bacterium
CGCGCAGAGATAGACCGAGTGACCCTCGGCCGTGAAGCGGGCCGACATGATCGAGCCCTGGCGATAGGTGATACGGTGAAACAGGAGATCCGCCGGGCCGGGCTGCGATTCGATGGCGCCGGTCCCATCGGCGAGCGCGCCACCGCCGGGCTCTGCCGAGGCCGATCCGATCGAACGCAACGACGCGGCCTCGATCAGCCCCAGGGCGAACGCCAGATCGGACGCGCTCTGGAATCGCGTCTCGACTTCCTTGTCCAGACAGCGCTCCACGAGCGCGGTGATCCCGGGCGCCTCGCGTTCGGTCGAAGCGGAGAGCGGCGCGGGCGTGACGTTCAGGATCGCGCTCATCCGGTCCATCGGGGTCGGCCCGTCGAACGCGCGGCGGCCCGTCAGCATCTCGTACAGGATCGCGCCCAGGGCGAAGAGGTCCGCGCGATGGTCCACGGTCTGCTGGCGGATCTGCTCGGGGGCCATGTAGCTTGCCGTCCCGAGGATGGCGCCCGTCTCGGTGAGCTGCGGCATGGCGGAGGCGGTGTCGTCGTCCCTCGCGGCTCCAGCCTCGCCCGGGGCGGCCCCTTCGGCGCGCACCAGCTTCGCCAGGCCGAAGTCGACGATCTTCAGGCGATCGCCCTTCAGCACCATGAGATTCTCGGGCTTGAGATCGCGGTGGACGATCCCTCTCGCGTGCGCGACGGCGAGGCCGTTGGCGATCTGGATCGCGAAGGCGATCGCCTTTCGGGGAGGGAGCGGGCTCTGCGCCACGCGGGCGCGGAGCGTGGTCCCCTCGATCAGCTCGCTCACGAGATAGGGCACGGCTCCCGCGACGCCGACGTCGTGGATCGCGACGATGTTCGGATGGTTGAGCTGCGCTGCCGACCGGGCCTCGCGCTCGAAGCGACGAAGCCGCTCCGCGTCGGCCGCGAAGGAGGAGGGGAGGACTTTGACCGCGACATCGCGGCCGAGGCGCGCGTCGCGCGCGCGATAGACCTCGCCCATGCCGCCCGCGCCGAGCAGTCCCTGGATCTCGTAAGGGCCGAGACGCGAGCCGGGCGGGATGGTTGCGGTCATGTCAGAACCTCGGACGGGTTCTCAGGGAACGACGGTTCTCGGCGACGAACGACGCTTCTTGGCGAATGCTGCAATGGGCTCTGCGTAGAGTAAACGAACCAACTTGGTGATCGTAACGGTTCGGCGCTCTTGAAACGCACCGAACATGCTCTGGAGTATGCGCTTGAGCCGAATGGCGCACTGCCGCCGGCCGTCAGGGGCCTGTCAGGTTGGCAGAAGCGCCGCGGTTCGGACTCCAAAGCCGTTTTGGACCGATTCGCGAAGGGGCGGCCAATTCACAGCTTAAGAATTCCACCCTTCGGGCGGGGCATGGGTACGAACCCTGCAGGGAGTAGCGGTGTCGGGTTTGCCGACCAACAGGCTTTGGCCTGAGGGAGGTGACCATGAACCGGCTTCTGAATGTTTCACCGGTGCCCGGCACGTTTGGCTTCGTGACGTTCCTGGTGCTATTGCCCGTCGCGGGGTTGATTCTTGGAATCCTGCTGCTGGCCTTGCTCGGCGCCATCTTCTAAGGAGCGCACGCCCCTGGCAGGGGGCCCAACGTAACGCAGCACCGGTACTCTTGGACGGCCCGCCGATTCGATGTTCGGTCCCGCCTGCTCGGACGTAGCCAAGGAGCAGGGGGGAGAGTCGGCGGGCTCGTTCTTTTATCCGCGTTTAGCGGGCTCGTTCTTTTATCCGCGCTTAGCCCTCCTGGAAGCACGTCCATCGCGGCCCCGACCCTTCCCGGAGAGCATCCATGAGCCTGCCGCGCCGCGGCCTCGCCGCATCCACGACCGCCGCCTTCCTGGCGCTCGCGACGATCCTGATCGCCCCGTGCTTCGTCACCGGCGATCCCCTCTTCCAGGACGATTCCGAATCCTACGACGTGGGCGACACCCAGGCCTTCCTTCCGGGCGCCTTCCAGTCGACCCCGACCGGCGTGGCGCCGGGGGATATGAACGGCGACGGACTGACCGACCTGGTGGTCGCCTGCCCCGGCGGATCCGCCGGCGCGTTCACGGGAAGCACGGTGTCGGTGCTCCTGCGCCGCGCCGGGACGGCCGTACCGGCCTACCTGCCCAAGATCGACTCGCCGACCGGCACCTCGACGGGCGCCGTCGCGGTCGCGGTGGGGGACCTGAACGGCGATGGGAAGCTGGACGCCGTCACGGCCGACTACGGCAGCGGCACGGTGTCGGTGCTGCTGGGAGACGGCGCAGGGAACCTGGTCTTCACCCAGCAGGCTATGGCGGGGACGCATCCGCGCGGCGTCGCGCTCGGCGACCTGGACGGCGACGGATTTCTCGACGTCGTCGCGGCCAACTCGGGCTCGAACACGATCTCGGTCTGGCTCAACACCGGCTCGGGTTCGCTGGGCGCGCGCACCGACTACGCAACGCCGGCGGAGCCGCGCGGCGTCGTGATCGGGCAGTTCAACGCCGATTCGGCGCCCGACGTGGTCTCGTGCAACTACCTGGGCGGCACGATCACCCTGTTCACGAACCAGAACAACGTCACCGGCGCATTGAACGCCGGCGTGAGCATCCCCGTGGGGAACAAGCCGGCCGCCATCGCGGCCGGTCCGCTGGACGCGAACACCACCACCGACGTCGCGGTGGCATGCTCCTCGCGCGTGGTCACGCGGTTGAGCAACGGCGCGGGCGGCTTCGGTGGCGGCCTCAACCTCGTGCTGCCCTTCAATCCGCTCGCGATCGCGGTGAAGCAGTTCGTCGTGACCGGCGCCGACGTCGCGCTCGCCGGCGACGGCGGCCGGGGCGGCGTGAACGTGGCCTATCTCGCCAATGTCTCCGGCGCCTCGGTGGTGGGAGCCCAGTCGTACGTGAATGGCGGGCCGACGCCGTGGGGGGTCGCGTTCGCGTCGTCGTCGGCCGGCACGGAGATCGCGGTCGCGAACACCGGCGACATGGCGGCGGCCGACCCGACGCACACGGTTTCGCTCTTGCGCCGGAACGGGCTGGGCGGGTTCGGAGCGACCCTCTCCACCACCGTCGCCACCACCACCGACCGCGTCGTGAGCGTGGACGTCAACCGCGACGGAATCCCCGACGCGGTCATGACCGGCGCCGATCCCAACGGACTCGTCTGGATGCAGGGCTTGGGCGACGGCACGTTCCAGAACCGCACCACGATCGCCAGCGGCGGTGGCACCCACACGTGGGTCGGCGCGCTGGACGCCAATCGCGACGCGATTTCGGACGTTCTCTTCTACAACCCGGCCGCCGCCGAGATGCGGATCTGCCTGGGCACCGGCTCCGGATTCGCGGGGCCAACGGTCGCCGAGACCGGCTACGGCGAGCCCTGCGTCATCGGCGACCTGAACCGGGACGGCATCCCCGACTTCGTCGCCACGAGCGGCGCCTCCTTCCGTGTCTTTATCGGATCGGGAACCGGCACCTTCTCCGCGTTCGGCCCGATCTCGGTCGTCGGGCCGACCGCGATCCGCGCCCTCACCCTCGGCGACTGGAACCGCGACGCGAAGCTGGACGTGGCGCTGAGCACCGATGCCGGCGTCGTCCGGTACCTCGGAAACGGGGACGGCACGTTCGGGAGCGCCTCGACGGTTCTCTCCGGGCATTCGATTCGCGGCGGCGCCGTCGCCGACGTGAACCAGGACGGAGTCCCCGACCTGGCCGTGGGCGAGGAGGGAACGACGCCGCTCGGGCCCGACGAGAAGCAGGGGGTCGACGTGCTGTACGGAAACGGCGTGGGCGGGTTCGGGTCGCCGCAGCTCTTCCCGGCGCTCGACGTGCCGCAGAGCCTGGCGATCGCCGACGTGAACCGCGACGGCAAGCCCGACATCCTCGCGAAGAACGGCGCCGCGACGCCGGCCGATCCCCAGGGATTGTCGGTGCTCCTCGGGGGCAGCCTCGCCGTGCGCGCCGATTACGCCGCGGGCTCGAACCCGCTCGGAATGGCGCTCGGCGATTTCAATCGCGACGGGTTGATGGACGTGGCGGGCATGACCGCCGCGAACGGGGGCGCGATCGGCGTCCTGCGCGGGATCGCGGGCGCGGCCTTCGGGAACCTGGGGCCCCGGACCGACTACGGCAACGTCGGCGTGCTCACGGCGGGCGCCGACGGCGCCGACGTCGACGGGGACGGCGATCCCGACTTCGTGATGGTGGGCACGATCGGCGGGATGCCGTACGCGGGAACGCTCTCCGGAAACGGCGCGGGCGCGTTCCTCGGCGGCTCGGTGGCGCCGATCACCGGCGGCGATCCGCGCTCCTGCGTGCTCGCCGATCTGAACCGCGACGGACGTCTGGACCTGGTGGTGGGTAACGGCAACTCGACGAACATCTACGTGATGCTGGGCTCGTTCAGCACGTTCGGGCCGGCGCTTGCGCGAGCGACGAATTTCCCGCCGCAGCGCGTCGCCGTCGGCGATCTGAACCGCGACGGGATTCCCGACGTGATCACCGCCAACAACGGCGCGCAGGACATCTCCATCCTGCTCGGAGACGGGACGGGCAACTTCGGGGCGCCGACCACGCTCTCGACCGTGAACGGCGTGACCGGCATCGCGATCGGCGACATGAACCGGGATGGGCTGCCCGACATCGTGGCCACCGGCGGCGGCACGGGGGTCATTCGCCTGCACCTGCAGCAGTCCAACGGGACCTTCGCGACGAACGGCAATGTCACGCTCGGCCCGGGCACGATCAGTCCCGTGTTCGGCGATTTCAATCGCGACGGCTGGCCGGACGTGGCGGTCGGAAACTCGGGCGGAGGCGGGCGCATCACCGTCATTCTCGGGGATGGGTTCGGCGGCATGGGCGGGAGCGGGAACCAGTACTCGCTGCCGTCCCCGCCGACGCAGGTGCGCACGGCCGACATCAACGGGGACGGCGTCCTCGACCTCATCGCGTCGGAGCCGGGGAGCGTCTCGGTGCTCCTGGGCGCGGGCGGGCCGGGCGGCGGCTTCTCTTCGACGACGAGCTACCCGGCGGCGACGGCGCAGGGGCTCGCGATCCTCGACATGAATCGTGACGGAAAGCCCGACGTGGTGGCGGGGAACAGCACGGAGCAGACGGGCTCCGTCTTCCTGAACGGCGGCTCGGTGCCGACCGGCGTGGCCGTGGGGACCGCGCCGCCGGCCCGGCCGCTGCTTTCGCAGAACGCGCCCAACCCGTTCAATCCCAGGACGGAGATCCGTTTCACGATGCCGCGCGCGGGGCACGCGCGGCTCTCGGTGTACGACGCCGCGGGCCGGCGCGTCGCCACGCTCCTCGACGGGTCGGCGCCTGCCGGTGAGCGCCGCGTCGAGTGGGCGGGGAAGGACGATGCCGGCCATGCGGTCGCTTCGGGCATCTACTTCTACAAGCTCGACGCCGACGGCACGTCGCTCTCCCGGAGGATGGCGCTTCTCAAGTAGACGCGGCGGGCGCCGGCGCCCAGAATCGATGGAGGCGGGTACGGGGGATGGCGGAGCGCGTCCGGCGCGACGCCATGGCGTCGCCTCGGCGTCGCCAGCCCCGGCTCGCCGCATGGTATCTTTCCCGGCATGTCTCCGAATGTTCCGACCCTGCCATCGGTGCGCGCCAGGACCCCATGGCTCTGACCTCCGGGACCAGGATCGGCGGCTACGAGATCGCCGGGGCCCTCGGCGCGGGCGGCATGGGCGAGGTCTATCGCGCGCGCGACACGCGGCTCGACCGGACGGTCGCGATCAAGGCGCTGCCCGATACCTTCGCGAAGGATCCCGCCCGGCTCGCGCGCTTCGAGCGCGAGGCCAAGCTTCTCGCCTCCCTGAATCACCCGAACATCGCGGGAATCCACGGCATCGTCGACGCCGACGGCGTCCCCTACCTCGTGCTCGAGTTCGTGGCGGGGGAGACGCTGGGCTCGCGCCTGGCGCGCGGCGCGCTCTCCCTGGAAGAGACGCTCCCGGCCGCGGTTCAGATCGCCTCGGCGGTGGAGGCGGCCCACGAGCGCGGGGTCGTGCACCGGGATCTGAAGCCCGGGAACGTGATGATCACGCCCGCGGGCGTGGTCAAGGTGCTCGACTTCGGCATCGCGAAAGACCGCTCGGCACTGCCCTCTTCGAGCTCGGTCGCGGGGACGGAGCCGATCACCGCCGAGGGGGCGGTCCTGGGCACGACCGCCTACATGAGCCCCGAGCAGGCCCGCGGACAGGCGGTGGACCATCGCACGGACATCTGGGCGTTCGGGTGCATCCTCTTCGAGTGTCTCTCCGGATCGAGGCCGTTCCCGGGCGCGACCGGCTCCGACGTCATCGCGAAGGTGCTGGAGCGGGAGCCGGAGTGGAGCGCGATCCCCTCGGGAACGCCCGCCCGGCTGCGCGATCTCCTGAAGCGATGCCTGGTGAAGGACCCCTCCGCGCGCGCCGGGGCGATCGGCGCGCTCCGCAAGGAGCTGGCCGAGATGGCCGACGGGTCGCGCGCGCCGCGCTCGGGCCAGGCGGCGGCGATTCCCTCGCTGGCCGTGCTCTACTTCGAGAATCTCTCCAGCGACCGCGACAGCGACTATTTCTGCGCGGGAATCACCGAGGACATCCTCACCGATCTCTCCAAGATCCGGGGGCTTCGCGTGGCGTCGCGGAACGCGGTGGCGAAGTTCCGCGGCGAATCGGTGGACATTCCGCGCGTCGCGGCGGACCTCGGGGTCACCGCGGTCGTGGAGGGGAGCGTCCGCCGGTCGGGCGACCGCGTCCGCATCTCGGCGCAGCTCATCAACGCCGCCGACGGCTTCCACCTCTGGGCCGAGCGGTACGACCGCACGCTGCAGGACGTCTTCGCCGTGCAGGAAGAGATCGCGTCCTCCATCGTCGCCGCGCTCAAGGTGGCGCTCGCGCCCGGCGAATCGGAGAACCTGCTCCGCGACCGCCCCGGCGACGTGCGCGCGTACGACCTGTACCTGAAGGGCAGGGAGCTGTACTACCGGTACACGGAGGAATCGCTTCGGGAGGCGCTGGGGCTGTTCGAGCGCGCCACCCAGATGGAGCCCGAGTACGCGCTCGCCTGGGCCGGAATCGCCGACTGCTACGGCCAGATGCTGCAATGGGGGCTGGGCACCCGCACCCGGGACCTGGTCCGAATGGGGCTCGAGGCCGCCCGGCGGTCGATCGCGCTCGACCCGAACCTGGCCGAAGGGTACAAGGCGGAGTCGCTGGTGATGCGATCCTCCGGCGACATCGAGGGAGCGAGGCAGAAGCTGGTGCGCGCCCTGGAGATCAACCCGCGCCTGACCAGCGCCTGGATCAATCTGGCCGTCCACGCGTTCGAGGCCTGCGACGTGGCGGGGGCCGAGCGCGGGCAGCGTCGCGCGATGCAGACCGACCCTCAGTCGTCGTTCGCGTCCACCTGGCTCAGCACGATCTTTCGCGAGTCCGGCCGCTACGACGACGCGATCGAGGCGGCCCTGCGCTCGATCCGGTTCTCGGGGAACGTGTTCGACCTGCGCGGAAGCTACAGCGCGCTCGTGTGCGTGCACCTTCGGCGCAACGACCTGCCGGCCGCCCGGAAGAGCCTGGCGGAGGCGCGGGCCGCCGCTGGAATGGGCCCCAATTTCCAGGTCCTCGAGGCGAACATCGCGGTCCGCGCCGGACTCAAGGACGAGGCCTTGCGCCTGCTCTCCGTGGCCGAGTCGTCCCTGGAGCTCCAGCCGCACGCGATCCTCTGCGCCATCGAGGTCAGCCTGGCGCTCGACGACATGGATCGGGCGCTCGGTTTCGCGCGCCGCCCCATCTTTGCCGACATCAGCCCCGCGCTCCTTCGATTGAACCCGCGGCTCCATCCGCTGCTCGACCACGAGCCGTTCACGCCGCGCGTTGCTCCGGCGACGCTCGTCTGGCCGCGCGAAGCGCCCCCGGTGGATCCCGCGATCGCGGGGCTGTTCGCGGGGGTGCGCGTCGAGTCGGGGCTCCCCACGGGAACCGGGAGCAGCGCGGCCGGACTTTGATGACGCTCGAATCGATGCGCATCCGGACGGATGCGCTGGATTCCTCCAAGCGACCCCTACTTCACGACGGGAGGCTGATCGTTCGATGACCGCGACCCGTGAGCAGCTCCTCCATCTTCTCCTCGAAACCGGATCGTTCAAGTACAGCGACACGCCGACCTTCCAGCTCGCTTCGGGCGCGATGAGCCGCTTCTACGTGGACTGCCGCGTCGGTCTCTCGCACGCGCCGCTGCGCCGGATCGTCGGGGAGCTGATGCTGGCCGAGGCCGCGGGGCAGGCGGTGGACGCCGCGGGCGGGCTCTTGATCGGCGCCTACCCGATCGCGATCGCGGTCTCCGACGCGGCCTACGCGGCCGGTCGCACGGTGCGCGCGTTCGCCGTGCGCAAGGAGCCGAAGTCGCACGGTCTGAAGAAGCTCCTGGAAGGGGACGTGAAGGCGGGTGACCGCGTGCTCGTGGTGGACGACGTGATCACGAGCGGGAAGTCGACGATCGAAGCGATCCAGAAGTGCCGCGAGGCGGGCCTGACCGTCGTGAAAGCGGTCGTCATGATCGACCGCCAGGAGCAGAACGGCAGGAAGAGCATCGAAGCCGAGGGTGTCCCGGTCGGCGCGCTCTGCACGCTGGACGACTTGCAGCGCATCGCCGTGTAAGCGCTGGCGCGCTCCTTGCGTGAAACCGGTCGCCACTCCGGCCGAACACGGGCCGCACCGCAACCGACGAAACGCCAATGGGGCAGAGCGCCTGGGGGAGTTGGCGCAGCGCCCCCCGGAGCCCATATGTTCAAAGAGCGACTCGCCGGCCCGGCCGCACTCGGCCTCGCCGCCCTGCTTTCCCTGATGCCCCTGGCCTGCGGCTCGCCGGGTCCCTCCCGCGCCGCGGTCACCCACAGCATCCAGACCCGCGTCGCCTCCGCCGTACCCACGGGAGCGATCGCCGGGGAGCGGCTGATCGAGCCGAAATCGGTCGGCCGCTTCTACAAGGCGCGCAAGTCGCTCATCGCGTGGGACCACGACGACGTGCCCAAGATCATCGAGGCGATCCGCGGCGTCTACGCCGACGGGCTGAACCCCGACGATTACCACCTGGCCGCGATCCAGAAGCTGCAGAGCCAGCGGGAGCACGCGACCACGGCGGAGCTGGAGGCGGACCTGGACCTCCTGCTCTCCGACGCGATCGCGGCGGTCCTGGACCACGTCCGCTACGGGCGGGTGCGGCCCAAGTCGCTCGATCCGCGCTGGAACGTCGATCCGCGCGACGACATGCCGCCGCTGGATCAGACGCTCGCGGACGTGGCCAAGGCCAAGGACCCGGTGGACGCGATCCAGCAGGCGAGGCCGGACCACTTCATCTACAAGGGCCTCGTGAACGCGCTGGCCCAGCTCCGGGAGATCGAGTCGAGCGGCGGATGGGGCACGGTTCCCCCCGGCCGCGCCATCAAGCCGGGCTCCTCCGACCCGCGCGTTCCGCGCGTGCGCGCGCGGCTCGCCAAGAGCGGGGAGCTGGACCAGGCGGCCGCGACCGACTCGACCCGCGGCTATGACCGGGCGCTGGTGGACGCGGTGAAGCTCTTCCAGGCGCGTCACCGGCTGCCCGAGACGGGTGTGGTGGACAAGAAGACGATCGACGCGATGAACGTGACGGCCGCCGCCCGGGCCGCGCAGGTGCGTGTCAATCTCGAACGGGCGCGCTGGGTGCTGGGCGGCCTCAAGGGAGACTTCGTGCTCGTGAACCTCCCCGCGTTCAAGGCCTACTACATCCAGGGCGGAAAGAACGTGTGGGAGGGGCGGACCCAGATCGGCGAGGAAGCGAAGCAGACGCCGACCTTCCGCGCGCGCATGACCACGGTGGTGTTCAATCCCGACTGGACCGTGCCGCAGTCGATCGTGGCCGAGGAGATCTTCCCCGACATGCAGTCGGGCAAGGACGGGCTCGGCTCGCGGCATCTCAAGGTCTACGACGGGAAGGGGAACGAGGTCGATCCCTCGTCGGTGGACTGGGGCTCGCCCGACAACTTCCCCTACACGCTGAAGCAGCCGCCGGGCGACGACAACGCGCTCGGCAAGGTGAAGCTGCTGTTCCCGAACAAGTACTCGATCTACATGCACGATACGCCGAGCAAGCACCTCTTCGAGTCGTCCAGCCGGACCTTCAGCCATGGCTGCATCCGGACGGAGAACGTGCTCGACCTGGCCGAGATCCTCCTGCGCGGCCAGGACGGGTGGGACCACGCGAAGATCGAGGAGACGCTCGCGAGCGGAGAGACGCAGAACGTCGCGCTGGAGAACAAGCCGTACGTGCTGATCGTCTACTGGACGGTGTCCGTGGGGGCTTCGGGGGAGGTGCGCTACGCGGACGACATCTACGACCTGGACCAGCCGCTCCTGAACGCGCTCAACGCCGGGCCGAGGGCGGTCTAGGGGCTCAGGGCCGGCGCGGCTCGAGCTGTGCCGTGAGGATCTGCTCCAGATTGGCCGCGACCTCGGCGACCGGCCTCGCGTACCAGTCGGGCTTGGGCATCGCGTGGTCCCACCGCGCCTTGGGCGGGTAGATGGCCGCGACGTCCCAGATGACGGTGCCCTCGGCGATCCGCTCGCTGTCCGGCATGAGCGCCGGATTCTCGACGATGTCCCGCACCATCCGCTGCGAGAGGGCCCGGTCCCGATCCCAGAACTGCCGCACCCGCCGGTCGGGCAGCCGATTATAGGTGCCGGGCGGCGGGCCGATCGAATCGGCCGGGCGGACCGGCTCCCAGACGACGAAGACGCGAAGCTTCCACGAGCGATGGCGGTTCAGCATGTCGGATACCGCGGAGGCCCCCCGCAGGCACATCCCTCAGGTGGGGGAGAGCAGGATCAGCACGCGCCGGTCGGAGGCGTCGGCGTTGAAGGCGTCGAGAAACCGCGGCACCGTCAGGGCGACGGCGGGCGTCTGTCCACGGGGCACGGGCCCTCCCCGCGCCACTCCCGTGTCGGAGGGGGAGCCCTGCGCCTGCTCCGGCGCGAGCGAGGCCTGACGGGTCTCCTCGTGCCACCGGGCGTCGCGGAACGCGTCGCCGGCGATGATGACCGCCGCGCCGACGCCCATGAGGGCGAGCACCGCCATCGCGATCGTCCATCCCTGCCGGCCGTTCATTCGATGTCTCCAGCTTTCGCCATCCCGCTTCCCATGTCGGGGTGATCTTAGCACCGATCGCGGTATACTCGTGCCCCGTGTTCCGTCCCCGTCGACACTGGCTGGCCGAGTTCCTCGTGGCCGTTCTCGCCGCATCCGCGGCGGCGTTCGCGCGCTCGTATCTGAGCCGCTATTTCGGCGAGCAGATCTCGATCCTCATCTTCGTTCCCGCGATCGCGTTCTCCGCATGGTTCGGCGGATTCGTTCCCGGCGTGCTGACCACGCTGCTCGCGGCAACGGCGCACATCCTGATGCCGCGAGAGGTCCCGCGCTCCCTCGTCGTCGATCCCCGGTCCGAGGAGATCCGGCTGGCCCTCCTCCTCGGGACCGGCATCCTCATCAGCTCGCTGTACGGCTCGCTGCGCTTCGTCCGCCGCGGCCTGGAGCGGCGGTTCGACCGCGCGCAGCTCATGCTGGAGGCCGCGCGCCGCCTCTCGGGAACGCTGGTCGTCGAGGAGATCCACGACGAGCTCCGCCAGATGATCGGCCGCGCGATCCCCTTCGACGGCATGATCGTCTCCTCCTACGACCACGACTCCCACGTGGCGCGCTGCGTCTACGGCTGGGTGGGCGGACGGATGCTGGATCCCGCGTCGCTTCCGCCGCTCACGATCGATCCCGACGGGCAGGGGATGCAGACCGAGGTGATCCGGAGCGGCAAGGCGCGGCTCTTCGCCGATGTCCGCGCGCGCGTCCGCCGGCCGGGGCGCTACTTCGACGTGGACCCCGAGGGGCGCGTGCACGATCTGTCGCGCCCGGGGGCCGGGCCTCCCGGAGCGCGGTGCGCCATGATGGCGCCGCTCAAGCTGGAGGGGCGCGTCGTGGGCATCGTGCAGGTGATGAGCGACACGGCCGGCGCCTATCGCCGCGATCACCTGGCCTCGCTCGAGGCGATCGTGGCGCCGATCGCGGTGGCGCTGCAGAACGCGGAGCTCTACGCGCGGGCCAAGCGCGAGATCGCCGAGCGGCTCCGCGTGGAGCACGCCCTGACGCTGAGCGAGGAGCGGCTGCTCGAGGCCGACCGCCGCAAGGACGAGTTCCTGGCCACGCTCGCGCACGAGCTGCGCAATCCGCTCGCGCCGATCCGGAACGCGGTCGGGCTGCTTCGGAGCAGCGGCGCCGATCCCGCGACGATCGCCTGGTCGGGCGAGGTGATCCAGCGCCAGGTGGGGCACATGGCCCGGCTTCTCGACGATCTCCTGGACGTGAGCCGGGTGAGTCGCGGGCGGCTCCGGCTGCGGACGGAGCGGGTGGACCTGGGTCAGGTCGTGCGGCACGCCGTGGAGGCGAGCCATCCCCTGATCGAGGCGGGGCGGCACCGCCTGGTGGTCGAGTTCCCGCCCCAGCCGATCCGGCTCGACGCCGATTCGACGCGGCTCGCGCAGGTCTTCTCGAATCTGCTGAACAACGCGGCGCGCTACAGCGAGCCGGGCACGACGATCCACATCAGCGCTTCGGGTGAGGGAGGGGAAGCGGTGGTGCGGGTGACCGACCACGGGATCGGCATCATGCCCTCGATGCTGCCCCGGATCTTCGAGGCGTTCCTGCAGATCGACCGCTCGCTCGAGCGCTCGCAGGGCGGCCTGGGAATCGGGCTCACGCTGGTGAAGCAGATCGTGGAGCTGCACGGCGGGCACGTCGAGGCGCACAGCGACGGCCCGGGGAAGGGGAGCGTGTTCACGGTGCGGCTGCCGATGCCCAACCCGGCGACGGTCGGTGTTGGGGCAGGCGAGGGCGGGACGGCCGGTGCTGGAATGGCCGGTGCCGGGGCGGAGTCCGACCGCTCGTCGTCGGATGGGTCGTCGTCCGGGTCGTCGTCGGATGGGTCGGCGCCTCGAGACCCTCGGCGGCGCGACGGGTCCGGCGACGGGACGCCCAGCGGACCGGCGCCGCGGCGCCGCATCCTGGTCGCCGACGATCTCGAGGACAGCGCGGCCAGCCTCGCGATGCTGCTGCAGATGCAGGGGCACGAGGTGCGCACCGCGCGCGATGGCGACGAGGCGGTGGGCGTGGCGCGGTCGTTTCTTCCCGAGATCGTGCTGCTCGACATCGCCATGCCCAAGCTGAACGGATACGAAGCGGCGCGGCGGATCCTGGCCGAGAACCCCGCCAAGCGGCCGGTGCTGATCGCCCTGACCGGATGGGGGCACGAAGAGAACCGCATGCGCACCCGCGAAGCCGGCTTCGACCATCACCTGGTGAAGCCGGTCGAGCCGGAAGCCTTGAATCGCCTGCTCGCGACGGTCGAGACGTAACGCCCCGTCACTCCTCCTGGCCGTGAGGGCTGCCGGTGGCGGCTTCCTCCTCCGTGAAATGCCCGTGCGCGGGATGCGCCGAGGCTGCGTACAGCCGTTCGGCGTAGTGCAGGTAGGTCACGTAGGCCCCGACGTACTTCCGGCCGGCCTCGACGTCGCCGGGCGCGTAGCCCTTGAGCGCGGCGACCTTCTCGAACTGCTCGCGTAGCCCTTCCTCGACGCCCCCCTGGAGCAGCTTCACGAGTGGCGCGACGTCGCCGGTCGCGATCGCCCTGTCGGCGGCCGGGATCGCCGGGCCGAGGTCGCGTCCCGCGGGCTTCAGCCCGTCGTAGGGCGCGCCTTCGCCGGCGCGGTGGACGCGGACCAGCGTTTCGAAGAACCAGGTGTCGGCGAGGTCCTTCGCGTCGGCGCCGAGCTTGCGAAGCTTCATCGTGCGCTCGAACGCGCGGCGGAGCTCGGGCTCGTCCTTCTTCTGAACCCAGATCAGCACGAGATTGGGATCGCCGGCCTGGAGCGCCTGGCGGGCGGCGGTCACGACGGGACCGTCGAGGCCGTCGCAATGGGCCCGGGCCGCAGTCGGCCAGACGGCCCAGAGCAGGGTGAGGACGATGCCACAGGGGATGACGGCGGAGAGGCGGTGCGGCGCCGGCGGCGGAGCGAGACGGGGCGTGGTCATGGGATACTCCTCGACACGGACGGCGCCGCGTCGCCGCCCTGGTTGATGCGCGCGCACCTCATGTATACACCCCCGTCCCTCCGGCGTCGATTGCCGGAGATCTTGAATCGCCGGCTCGTCACGGTGACACTTAGGACGGGACGAGGTGACAGGGGGCCACGGTGGAGGTGGCTCATGAGCCGAAGGATGCGAGGCGGGCCGGCGGTTTTGGCCCTGGTGACGGTTGCGGGTCTGGCGGGGCTGATCGCCGCGATGATCCTTTCCGGCTGCGGCCGGAAATCGGAGACCCGGAGCACCGAGAACGCGCCCCTGCAGATCACCGACAGCCTTGCCGGAAGGCCCGGCGCCCCCGGAGTCTCCGAGCGTGCTCCGGGATCCCCGGGCATCCCCACCGACCTGGACAGCCTGGCGTTCCGCCCCAAGCTGGAGCAGGTCCGCGCCGACATCGATTCCGGAAACGCCCAGTACATCCAGGCCTGGAAAGTGGGAAGCGCCGATCTCTTCGCGAACGTCTTCGCGAAGGAGGGCACCCTGATGCGCCGCGACGGAAAGCTCCTCCAGGGGCGCGAGCGGATCACCTCGGTCATGGGAAACGTCTTCTCGAAGATCCGGATGCGCCAAGGGTCGATCATCACGCGCACCCTCCGAGTCGAGGGCGATCGCGCCTACGAGACCGGCACCTACCGGTTCGAGACCGTTCCCGTGCGAGGCGGACCGTCCTCGATCGACTCGGGCCAGTTCGTGCAGGTCTGGAAGTACGAGTCCGGGCAGTGGAAGATGTGGCGCAACGACGCAAGACCGCGAGGGTGACGCGCCGGCAAGGCGCCTTGTCCCGAGGGCGGACCGCCGTGTCCCGTCACGCGCCCTATTTCCGGATCAGCTTGAACGCCGAGCCGCCCTTTCCGCTCCGGAAGTAGTTCACGATCCAGACCATCGCGAGCGGCTCGAGGTAGCGGGCGTTCTCGATGCCGCCGAGATCGACGGTGTCGGGCCATCCGAACGCTTCCAGCACCTGCCGCACCTCGTTCTTGGCGCCATCGTCGTTGCCGGCGATGAACATGGTGGGCGGTCCGCCGGGATAGCTCGGCCGGAACATGTCGGGATTGCCGACGATGTTGAACGCCTTGACCACGCGGGCCTGGGGCAGCCAGCGCTGGACGTTCTCTCCCGCGGAGTCGCCGCCCGCGACGGCGAGCACGGGGGGGCGGCCGGGGACGCTGAAGTCGAGCGGGTTGGTCGTGTCGATCACGACCTTGCCCACGAGGTTCTCGGGCTTGGCCAGCTTGATCGCGTTCTCGGTGCCGCTCCACGCGGTCGCGAGCACCGCGAGCTGCGCGTGCGCGGCCGCCTCGGCGAAGGTTCCCGACGAGGTCTTGCCCCCCGCACCCTTTCGCCACTCCTTCACGTCGTCTCGATCCGGCTCGCGGCTCCCCATCTTCACGTCGTGGCCGAGCGCCGCGAAGCCGGCGCCGATCGCCTTCCCCACGCTTCCCGATCCCAGGATTCCGATCTTCATCGAATCGCCTTTCGTTGAGCGCGGGGTTCGCGGCCCGCGCGGTTCCGGCGCTTCGGAGCGCCAACTGTCGACCGACGCTTTCCTTAGACGGGGAGGGTACGTGGGCCGATTCGGGGGCTGCTATTCTTTTTCCATGAGATCCGGTGCTCTCTCATGGGGCTGGCCGTCGCGGCTGGCCCTCGCCTTGCTCGCAATAGTCGCCGGGTCGACGGCGGCGGCGGGGGACTGGAACCGCGCGACGCTCCCCGCCTCCATCCGCGATCGCGTCCACTTCGCCGCGCGCGACGTCCCGGTGTTTCCCATGGACGATGCGCGGCTCCTGGATGCGAAGCGGTGGCCGAAAGCCATGACGATCGGCGGGGTGCCTTGCGCGCTCCGCATTCACGCGTGGGACGACGACGACGCGATCGCGGTCGCGTCGCTCGAGGACGTCGAGGAGCACAGCCGGGTGATGCTGTTCTACGACACGACACGATCGCGGTGGGACGCCGCCAACGCCGGCTGGGGTCCGCGCTATCTCTGGAACGAGAAGGGGAAGCTGATCCAGCGGATCTGGTACGAGCCGGACAGCACCCGCCTCGTGACGCACGACTACACCTACTACAAGAATGGGAAGCTGCTGGGCTATTCCCGGCGTGAGGAAAAGCGCCGGTCCGCGCGGATCAGCGGGAGCCCCTATCAGTTCCTGTCCGAGTTCTTCTCCAAGGACGGCCGGCTGATCGCGGTCGCCTACGAGGACATGACCGCCCGTTCCCGCGATTCGGCGTACGCCTGGATGGGAACGGTCGTCCCCTACGACGAGTTCCGCATGAAGACCCACGTTCTCTACTCGAGCGCGCATCCCGGGAGTCGCTGACCGCGCGTCGGCGCCGCCGTTCGGACTCCGGACGGCCGCGCCGGGCGCCGCTCCCCGCGCGAGGAGCCCTACATGGTTTCGCTACGGAACGTTTCCATCCCTGCCCTCTTCGTCCTGCTCATCCTGGCCACGGCCAACTATGCGCCGGCCCCGCCCGGCGTGACCGAGCGGGTGCAGGTGCGCCTGCCCGGGCTGGAGCAGGGCTCGCTCACGCTGCGCGGGGAGCGGCTCTGGCAGCCGAAGGCGCTGGGGCGCTTCTATCGGGCGCGCCAGGCCCGTCCCGCCTGGAGCGGCCGCGACGCCGAGGACATCGTGCAGGCGATCCGCGGCGTGACGGCCGACGGTCTCAATCCCGCCGACTACCACCTGAAGGCGATCGAGCAGATGGTGTCCGAGCGGGACAACGGCTCGAGCCCCGAGCTGGAAGGGGACCTGGACATCCTGCTCTCCGACGCGGTGGCGGCGATGGCGGACCACGTGCGCTATGGGCGCGTGCGGCCCGTGACGCTGAATGCCGCCTGGAATGTGGATCCGCGCGAGGGAGCGCCCCCGGTGGAGCAGCAGCTGGCCGAGATCCGGTCGGCGCCCGACCTGTCGCGGGCGATCGAGGCGCGTCGGCCCAACCACTTCATCTACAAGGGACTCGTGCGCGAGCTGGCGTCGCTGCGCGACATTGCCGACCAGGGCGGCTGGCCGCGCGTCGCCTCGGGGCGCCCCATCGCGCCCGGCGCCCGCGACGAGCGGGTCGCCGCCGTGCGGCGCCGGCTGGAGGCGAGCGGGGAATTCCGCGGAGGCGCGGGCGCCGACCCGGCGCACTACGACGCCGCGCTCGCCAAAGCGGTACGCCGCTTCCAGGATCTGCATCGGATCCCCGCGGACGGCGTGATTGGTCCCACGACGGTCGCCGCGATGAACGTGCCGGTGCAGGAGCGGATCAACCAGGTCCGCGCGAATCTCGAGCGGGCCCGCTGGGTGCTGAACGGCCTCCGCGACGACTTCCTGCTCGTGAACATCCCGGCCTTCAAGGCCTACCTGATCCGCGACCAGCGCCGGATCTGGGAGGCGCGGACGCAGGTCGGCGACGAGTACATGAAGACGCCGACCTTCCGCTCGACGATGCAGACCGTGGTCTTCAATCCCGACTGGACGCTGCCTCCCACGATCGCGAAATACGAGGTGCTGGACGCCATGCGGAACGGCGACAACGTGCTCATGAAGTGGGGGCTCAGGATCTACGACCGGCGCGGACGCGAGGTCCACCCCGCCTCGGTCGACTGGAACGCGTCGCCCGACCGCTTCCCCTACACGCTGCGGCAGCTTCCGGGCTCGCGCAATCCGCTCGGCCGCGTCAAGTTCCTCTTCCCGAACAAGTACTCCATCTACCTCCACGACACGCCGAACCAGCGCCTCTTCGCGGCGCGCGACCGGACCTTCAGCCACGGGTGCATCCGCGTGGAGAACGCGATGGAGCTGGCGGATCTCCTGCTTCGCGACCAGATCGGAGCCGGCGGCGTCCGGAACGCCGTGGCGGAGGGTGCGACGCGGAACGTGGCGCTGGAGCACCCGATCCCGGTGCTGATCGTCTACTGGACAGTCAGCGTCGGGGCAAAGGGCGACGTGCACTACGCGAACGATATCTATGGATACGACGCGCCGCTGGCCGCGGCGCTGAACGCGGGGCGGAGGGGATAGCGGCTCAAGTTTGGGGCGATCCGGCCGATTTTCCTGGGGACCCGTTGCGCCGGGCCGAAATGGGCCCGCGCCGTCCTCCGGAGGCCGCCCATGTCCCGAGTTCCGCTGAAGCAGCTCATCGGCATTCCGATGAACGTCGTGCTGTTCCTCTTCCTCATGGTGATGGCGTGGGGAAGCTGGGACGGCTTCTTCGCCCACCCCGTCCGGGTGGGCGTCGTCGCGATCCACCTGCTCATGATGCCGGTGATGACGCTGTGCACCGCCGGGCGGAGCCGCGGCGTGAAGCACGCTCCCGACTGGCGCCCCTTCTTCCCGCTCTTGATGGCGCACTCGCTGACCACCGCGTGGGTCATGCCGTACATGGACGCGCGGGAGATCTGGGTCCTGCCGGGCGGCGACGCCCTCCGCTGGACGGGGCTGGCCGTGCTCGCCGCCGGCGCCCTGCTTCGCGTCTGGCCGATGATGGCGCTGGGGGGGCGCTTCGCGTCGGTGGCGGCCATCCAGAAGGGGCATTCGCTCCAGACCTCCGGCGTGTACGGCTTCGTGCGGCACCCCTCGTACGTGGGAATCCTCCTCATGGACATTGGATTCGCCGGCGTCTTCCGCAGCTCGATCGCGGTGGCGCTCCTGCCGATCGTCTTCTGGATGTTCAAGCGCCGGATGGACGTCGAGGAGCAGCTCCTGGTCGAGGAGTTCGGCGAGACGTATCGCGGCTACATGGGACGGACGTCGCGGCTGGTGCCCGGGGTCTATTGAGAAGTTCCAAAACGTTTGTTCCTTGGCCGGAGCAATTCCTCCACAATGGTGCGGGGGCTGGACCGTGGGTCCATGCCCCCTTTTGTTCGCCGCTCACGCGCGGCGCGCCGGACGCAGAGCCGGCCCGCCCTGGAGGACCTACATGAAGACCCGAATGATGCCCCTGCTCTTCCTCGCAGCGCTCCTGATCCTGAGCCTCGCCCCGACGTTCGGCCATGCGGCCGAGCCGGACCACATCGTCTCCGGCCCCGAGATCCAGGCCCGGATCGATCAGAAGATCCAGTCCGAAGCGGACGACCGCCAGGCGATCCGCGACCTGCTCTCACGGCCGGACGTTCGCCGCGTCGCGGGGCAGGCGGGGCTCGATCTCCGGCGCGCGGACGCCGCCATCGGCACCCTCTCCGGTCCCGAGCTGACCCGTCTCGCGGCCCAGGCGCGTGACGCCGACTCCCAGCTCGCGGGCGGCAAGACGATCACCATGACATGGACCATGGTGATCATCGTCGTGGTCGCGCTCGTCGTGCTGATCGCGATCCTCTGACCCAAGCCGTGATGACGATGCTGCGGTTGGCGGCGGCCGGCGCGATTGTCGCGTCGGCCGCCCTTCACGGCATTCCGGCGTCCGCGGCGAGCCCCGCCGCCCCGACGGCGCTTGCCGCCACACAACCCGCGCCCGGCGCCGAAGCCGCTCCCGTAGTCCGCCTCCTGGACGTTCCCTACGTCCCCCAGAGCGAGCGGCTCTGCGGCGGGGCGGCGCTGGCCATGGTGCTCCGCTACTGGGGGGATCCCCGCGCGCGCGCCGAGGATTTCGCGTCGCTCGTGCTCCCGGGGGAGAACGGGATCCGGGGCGATTCGCTCGTGGCGGCCGCGCGGGCCCGCGGCTGCCCGGTCTTTCCGATGCAGGCGACCGCGGCCGACCTGCGGGACCATCTCGCGCGCGGACGGCCGGTGATCGCGCTTCTGGATACCGGCACTCCGGTGCGCCACTACGTCGTGCTCCTCGCGGCCACCCCGACCGGCGTGATCCTCCACGATCCCGCCGTGGGCCCCTTCCAGACCCGATCCGCGCAGGACTTCGACAAGGCCTGGAACGCGGCGGGCCGCTGGGCCCTGCTCGTGCTTCCGCCGCAGGGGAGGGAGGGTCTCGCGGATCCCTCGCGCGTCGCGCTGGAGCAGTCGCGAACCGGGACGCCGGCTCCGCCTCCGCCCGACACCACGGCGTTCGACACGCCGGTGATCCCGGAGGTCGCGACCAGCGGCCCGACGATCTCGGGCTGCGACGGCATGGTGAGCGAGGGGGTCCAGAAGGCGAGGACCGGCGCCGACGCGGAGGCCGCCGGGCTCCTCAACGCCGCCGCCACGATCTGTCCGACGTCGGCCGCTCCGGTGCGCGAGCTTGCGGGACTCCGCTTCCGCGAGAAGCGCTACGCCGACGCGGGCTCGCTCGCCCGGCGGGCGATCGAGCTGGAGCCGAACGACGCCTATACGTGGCGCCTCCTTGCCGGGAGCCGATACATGGACGGCGACGTGCAGGAGGCGCTCGAAGCCTGGAACCACGTCTCCGAGCCGCGCAGCGACCTCATCAAGGTCGAGGGACTCCGGCGCACGCGCTACGAGGCCGTGTCCGACCAGGTGGATCTCCCGCCCGGGTACCTCATCACGTGGGACGAGTACCGCCGCGCGCAGCGCCGCCTGGACGAAGTCCCCGCGGCCTCCCGCGCGCGCATGGAAGTGCGCCCCTCGGCCGACGGCGCCGCTCAGGTGCGCATCGCGGTCTCGGAGCGCCCGCTCCTGTTCGACGGCCCGCTCGACCTCGGCATCGCGGCGGGCCGCGCCGTCGCGAGCAACGAGGTGGCCCTGCGCCTCTCCAGCCCCCTTCGCCTGGGCGAGCTGTGGACGGCGCGCTATCGCTTCCAGCAGAACCGCCCGCGGGGGATGCTGACGATGGACGCGCCCGCGCTGGGGGGACGCCCGGGGCTCTTCCGCCTGGAGGGCATGGGGGAACGCCAGACCTATGCCCTCCAGCCCTCGGTGGAGGGCGTGCGCGTGCGGGAGGATCGGCGGCGCGTCGTGGTGAGCTACGGCGATTGGATCTCGCCCGACTGGCGGATGGAGTTCGGAGGAGGCCTGGAGCGCTTCGTGGTCGTGGAAGCCGGAGGGCACAACTGGGCCACGGTCCAGGGCGCGCTCGAGGCGCACAGCGTCGGCGACCACTTCGCGTTCACGCTGTCCGGCGCCGGATGGGCCACCGGCGGCGAGCGGGCGTTCCGCGCCGGGGATCTCCTCGCCCGCTACGGCTCGGACGATTTCAATCACGGGGACTGGCTGATGCGCGCCGGATTCTCGGCCGCCTCCTCGCGGGCGCCGCTCGCACTCTGGCCCGGCGCGAGCAACGGTTCGGGGCGCGACCCGCTCCTCCGCGCGCACCCGCTGCTCGAGGAGGGCATCGTGAATGGGTTGATCTTCGGAAGGCGGCTCGCCTACGGGAACTTCGAGCGACGCGTCTTTCCGTGGGAAGTGAAGACCGTGCGGATCGGCCTCGCCGCCTTCCTCGACACAGGGAAAGCCTGGGAGCCGCTGGTCCCCCGGGACATCCCCTGGCAGTTCGACGTCGGCGGCGGGTTGCGGCTCGCCAGCCTCGGAGGCCGGGGCGAGCTGCGCATCGATTTCGGATACGGACTTCGCGATCAGGAGACGGCGATCTCGGCGGGGCTCTCGGCGCGCTGAACGCGCCTGGACGCCCGGACGCGCCGGAAGCCGGGAAGCACGCCATGACCCCCACGCTCTACACGATCGGCTACGAGAAACGGACGCAGGAGGAGTTCTTCGCGATCCTGCGCCGCGCCGGCATCGACGTCCTCATGGACGTGCGCGACGTGGCCTGGAGCCACAAGCCCGGGTTTTCCAAGGGGACGCTGTCGGAGACCACACGGACCGCCGGGCTCGAATACGTGCACGCGCAGTTTGCGGGGAATCCGAAGAAGCTGCGCGCGAAGGAGTCGGAAACCGAGGGGTTGATCCGCGCCTACGAGCAACACCTCGAGGCCCACCCCGAGATCCTCCAGGAGTTCTCGACGCTGATCGGCGACTACGCCCGGGCGGAGAAGCGCGTCTGCATCATGTGCTTCGAGCGCAGCCCCGCCGATTGCCACCGCGGTGTGCTCGCCGCGCGGTGGAAGCGCAAGAAGCGGGGGAGGGTGGAGCACTTGGGGACGGAGTAGCCGCCCGCCGGGCGCGCTCCGGGCGGCCCGCGGGATCGCGCCCCGCCCTCCGAAGCGTCCCGCAACGAGCTAGATCACCGCTCCGTTCCACTCCCAGTTCTCCCGGAAATAGGCCAGCTCGAAGCCCATCCTCCGGGCGTTGCGGAACGACTGGGCGCGGCCCTGTCCCTTCTCGGCCGAGGTCTCCATCGTCATCACCTTGCAGCCGGCCGCCTCGGCGTCCTGGATCCGGCGCGCGATCAGGGCGCTGTGGATGCCGCGCCCCTGCGCCTCGGGGAGCACGACCCCGATTTCGAACGACGCCCACTCGCCGTTCACGAACAGCGCGGCCGCCCCGACCGGCTTGTCCCCCTCGTAGGCGAGATAGGTGCGCCACCGGCCCAGGTCCACGAGCTCGGAGAACCACTCGGCGGTCTCGGGCGGATACTCGAACGCGGTCTGCACGATGCCGCCCCACACCTTGGCCAGATGGCCGTCGGAGGCGGGGATCTGCACGATGCGCGGGGCGAACTCGATCTCGCGCGCGGGGCCCAGGCCGCGGCGGAGTTTGGCCCAGGGCTCGATCATCTCGAAGCCGCGATCCTTGAGCCATCCCGTGATGGTCTTGGGCTCGGCGACGGGGCTCACCTGCATGAAGAAGCGGGGCACGCCCGAGGCGATGTAGGTCTGGATGATCCGGTCCACGATGGCGGGGCTCACCGGCTCCTCGTTCCCCAGGCCCAGCACCCGGTTGAAGAGGAGATGGTCCAGCTTGGAGGAGATGGCGAGCTGCGCGCCGTACAGGTTCTCGAAGCGGAGGCCCAGCTGGTCGATCAGGGCCGGCCCCGGCGCCATGAACCAGGTGCGCCAGCAGGTCATCTCGTACCGCTCGAGGAGGCGGATCTGATCGGGCGGAATCAAAGGCTCGAACATGGTCAGGCGGCTCCTTGGATCCAGCGAATCGTGAAGACGAGCCCCGTGAGGAGCAGCAGGGCGAAAACGACCCGGCGGAAGGGTTCCTGGGCGATCCTGGCGACGAGACGCCGCCCGACGAACGCGCCCAGCCACGCGATTCCGACGAGCAGGGGATAGTACGTCCAGGGCACGCTCCGCGAGAAGCCCTGACCGAAGTAGACGGGGAGCCGCGTCAGGTCCACCGCGAAGGCGATCGCGGCCGCGTTGGCCAGGTACTCGTCGCGCGGCATCCGGAAGGCGCTCAGGAACGCGCCGCGGAGCGCGCCCCCGGTGCCGATCAGCCCCGCCAGGAAGCCGGAGACCGCCCCTCCGGCGGCCATGGCGCCGAGTGTGGGGCGGAGCCGCAGGCTCTGCTTTAGCGAGATCGCGGCATAGGCCATCAGGAAGAGCCCGAGCAGCCCTTTCAAGGTCGGCTCCGGCGTGGAGCGCACGAGGAGGGCACCCAGGAGCGTGAGCGCGAGGCTGGGGATTCCGAACCCCAGCAGCACGCGCCGCACGAGGCCGTGGCGGAAGAAGACCACGCGGCTGCCGCTGCCGGCCACGTGAAACACCCCGACCAGGAGGAGCGCGGTCGGGAACGTGAAGAGGAGCGTCGCCACCGGCATGAGAAGCGTCGACGAGCCGAAGCCGGCCATCGTGGCGATGACCTCGGCGACGAATCCCGCGGCGAAGAAATAGGCCGGAGCGTGCACGCGGCGCGAAGCGTACACCGCCTCGCGCCGCGCGGCATCATCAAGGATTCGCTACGGATTGATTCGGGTCCCGATCACCGAGAACTGCCCGATCGCGTTCGTGTTGCTCGTCGGCGGCGCCGGTGCGATCAGGCTGTCCAATCGCGCCCCCGCGAACGTCGCCAGCCCGGTCGGCGTCAGGGACGGGCTGCCGGTGGTCCACCCCACCGAGCCCGATCCCGCGTTGTAGACCACGATCCAGTAGGTCGAGTCCGCCTGGAGCGTGTACAGGACGGGGGTCGTGAACGTGCTCACCGTCGGCGTGTTGTTCTCCGGGAGCAGCAGAGGCTTGTTGAAGGTGAGGATCGGCGAGCTGGGATTGCCGCCGCTGTTCCGGAAGAGACGGACGACGATGCTGTCCGACTCGCCGGCGCCGACGCGCAGCTTGAGCCGCGCCGCCGTCAACGCGTAGGAGGTGTCCGGCATCGTGAAGCCGACCGCCGCGACGCGTCCGCTGTCGAGGCTGATCTCGGCGTTCTCCGCGCCGGAGAGGTTGCTGATGAGGGTGGTGGTGACGATCGGCTTGAAGTCGTGGTGGTCGTCGTCGCTGCAGCCGGCGAAGATGACGAGGGCCGGCACGAGCGCGAGGAGCAAGGCTCGTCGAAACATGGGGGTCCTTCCTGGACACGGACTGTATCCAAAGGGCCGCTCAGATCCGGCCCCTGATGTTTGGGTCCCCCTTTGCTCGACCCTACGTAATCATCCCTGCTTCCGGAGACACCCTCAACCCCGAATTCGTTGGATCGGCGCGCCAAACTCAGCTCTCGGCCCGGTAGCTGAGCGCGGCCCAGTAGACCCAGAGCGCCACGCACAACCCCAGTCCGGCGACGGCCTTCCAGAACGAGAGCAGGGTCGCCGCGACGTACACGGCGAGCCCGAAGCGATAGGCGCCCCAGATCCGCGCGACGGCGGCCGGCGTCACGTGCGCCTGCAGCAGGCGCCGGCGGTTCGCGGTGTACCACCAAAGCTGGAACGTGAGGGAGACCGCCACGAACGTCCCGCAGTAGAACGCGGCGGCGACCCGCTCGCCCGCGTGGCCGAGGTACTCGGCGAGCACGGCGGTGGGGAAGGGGACGAACGTCACCATGAGGAGCATCGCCCCGTTCGCGTACAGGAAGGGCGCGTCCACCCGCCGCACCATGCGGAAGAGGCCGTGATGGTTGATCCACATGATGAGGATCGCCGCGAAAGAGCCGAGGAAGGCGACCAGCGAGGGCCAGAGGGTCTGGAGCGCCGCCCAGAGCTCCGGGCCGGAGGCCGCCGGTCCCAGGCGCGGCACCTTGAACTCCAGCACCAGGAGCGTGATCGCGATCGCGAAGACGCCGTCGCTGAAGGCCTCGACGCGGTAGGTGTCGCGCTCGCCGGCGGATTCGGTCATGTGCGGAGGGTCGGTTCGCGGCGGGCGCCGGCCGGCCCCTAGCCTTCCGAGCGGCGGAGCGCCGCGGCCCCGAGCGCGAACGCGATCATGCCCGCCACGACGAGGATGCCGAGCGGCCTCGCCATCTCCGCCCAGCCGAAGCCGCGCCAGACCGCGCCCTCGACGCCCAGGATCGCCCACTTCACGAGGCTGAAGTTGCTGAGGGCCTGCAGCCAGGGGGGCATCGCGAAGAGAGGGATCATGCCGCCGCCCGTCATGGAGAGGACCAGCATGACGGCCCACCCCGCGCCCGAGACGCTCTGCGGCGAGCGGCCGATCGCTGCGATCAGCATCATGAGCCCCGTGAAGCAGAAGGCCGCCGCGCCGACGGCGGCCGCGAGCATGAGCGGGTCGCTCACCCGGATGTGGAAGAAGAATCTTCCGATCGCGAAGAGGAAGCCGGTCGAGATGAGGCAGCCGATGAAGCAGGCGAGCGCTTTTCCCGCCAGCACCTGCGCCCGGCTCACCGGGGCGAGGCGGAGACGCAGGAACGTTCCGGTGAGCCGCTCGTAGACGATCGAGATCGCGAAGGCCATGCAGGTCCCGATCAGCGCCCAGGCGAGCCCCGAGGGGAAGGTCACCTCGTACGCGGTGCGCGGACCGTTGTCCTGCTCGGTCACCTCGACCATGTGGATGCGCGGGCCGCCCATGGCCTTGCTCGTGGAGTCGCTGCCCGCGGCGATCCCGGCTGCCGGTCCCGCGCTGTCGGCGGCGGCCTGCTCGGGGGCTTCGACCGAGTCGAGCACCGTCATGAACGACTCGAGCGAGCGGAGCACGCGCTCGCCCCGGAGCCGGCGGTCGGTCGAGGCGGTCGTGTCGGCCTGCAGCTTCTCGAGCTGCCGCGCGATCAGCTCCCGGCCCGCTCCGCCGGTCCCGAACGACTGGCGCATCCCCATGAAGACCGCCTGCGTCACGAGGCCGCGGAGCATGTCTGCGGTCGGGCGCTGGCGCGGATCGATGCCGATCTCGATCCCGGAGGTGCTGTCCCCTCCGAAGCCGAAGTTCTCGCTCATGCCGGGACGGAGCGCGATGTAGGCGGTGAGGTCGCCGTGGCGCACGGCGGTGATCGCGGAGTCGAGCGGGGTCTCGCGCACCCGGAGCGCCTCCGATTCGCGGAGGCGCTGCACCAGCGCGCGGGAGTAGTCGGTGCGGTCCAGGTCCACCACGGCGACGGGCAGGCTGGGCCGCCCGCCGCTGCCGGAGAAGACGGCCCCGAAGAGCAGGGCCACGAGAACCGGAAAGCCCAGCACCCAGAAGAACGAAGCCCGGTTCCGGATCAGGAGCTTCAGATCTTTACGGGCGATCGTGAGGAGAGCCTTCACCGGCGGCTCACCCCTATGACCCGATCACGTCCACCACCCCACGCACCACACCCGGTGACCCTCAATCCCTCAACGATCGCCCTGTCAACTGCAGGAACACATGCTCCAGATTGGCGCGGCGGATCGACACGTTGGCCGGGTGCCCCGCCGCGCTCGCGCGCTGGAGCACCTGCACCGGCTCTTCCGTCTGCACCCGCCAGGTCCCCTTGTCCCACGAGCCGCCCAGCCCCTCCAGCGACCGCGGCCGGTCGGCGAACTCGATCTCCACGGTGGAGAGGCGCCCGTGCTGGCGCAGCAGCGCGTTCACGGTGTCGAGCGCCAGGATCTTGCCATGGTCCATGATCGCGACGCGGTCGCAGAGCCGCTCGGCCTCTTCCATGTAATGGGTGGTGTAGAGGATGGTGCGTCCCTGGAGCTTCAATTCGTCGATGTTCTCGAAAATGAGGTTCCGCGACTGCGGGTCCACCCCCACGGTCGGCTCGTCCATGACGACGACGGGGGGATCGTGGAGCAGGCCGCAGACGAGGTTCAGGCGGCGCTGCATGCCGCCGCTGTAGCGATGGACACGGTCTTTCCGACGGTCGGCGAGACCGGAGAAGGCGAGCGCCCACTCCACGCGCTCGTGGAGCCGCGCGCCCGAGAGACCGTAGAGCCTTCCGAAGAAGGCGAGGTTCTCCTCGCCGGTGAGGTCGCCATAGAGGGCCAGCGCCTGCGGCGCGACGCCGATGCGGCGCCGCACGGAGGAGCGGGTGGGGTCCTCCTGGCCGTCGACCCGCACCGAGCCGCCGTCGGGGCGCAGGGTTCCCGCGATCATCCCGATGGTGGTGGTCTTGCCGGCGCCGTTGGGGCCGAGGAGGCCGAAGGTTTCGCCCTGGCGGACGTCGAACGAGACGCCATCGACGGCGAGCAGGTCGCCGTACGATTTCCGCAGATCTTCCACGCGGATGGCGCTCACGAAATCCCCCCGGCAAGGTCATGGCGCGCGATATCCCCGGAGGGCAGCCGAGCGGCCGCGATCACCGCGGGGACGTTGTTGCCCGCGAAGTATTGCGCGTTCGCGCGCGCGGCGCAAAAAAAATCCGCGCGGCCGGGAGGCGCGGAGAAAATATTCGTTGCATCGCGAAATGTCCGCGCGGCGATGCGCCGTTTTCGTCATGGTTCGCCGCGGCGATTCGCGCGGGCCAGAACGAGCTCAGCCCGCGGCGGTCACTCCGAGATAGTTGTCGCGGTAGTAGGCGATGCGGAAGCCCAGGCGCGTCACGTTGTGGAAGGACGGCGCGGGCTGGCCGGGCTTGTCCTCGGCGGTCTCCACGGAGAGGCAGCGGCAGCCGAGCGCCCGGGCGTCGTCGATCCGGCGCGCGATCAAGGCGCTCTGGACGCCGCGTCCTCGCGCCTGCGGCAGCGTGGCCGCGAATCCGAGCGACGCCCACTCGCCGCGCACGTAGAGCGACGCCGTGCCCACGGGGGACGCGCCGTCGAACGCCAAGTAGTGCCGCCAGTCCTTGCGCCCCACCAGTGCCGCGGCCCACGGCTGAAGACCGGGGTCGAGGCCGAACCCCTCGCGCAGCACGCGGCCGAAGGCGGCCGCATGCTCGGGGCCGATCTCCTCGATCCGGGCGTCGGTGCGGATCGGGGGCACGGGATCCACGCCCCGCTCCAGCTTGGCCCAGCGGTTATACCGGACCAGCCCGCGCGCGAGCAGCCACTCCCGCGCCTCGGCGGGTTCGGCGGCGGGCGAGAACGGGACGAAGAAGCGGGGCGACCCGGCCGCCCGGTAGCGGGCGACGATGCCGTCCAGCTGCGCCTCGGTGACCGGCTTCTCGATCCCGAGACCCATCACGCGATTGAACATCAGAACGTCGAGCCGGGGCTTGAGGAGCAGGAGCGCGCCCTCGGCGACCTCAGCGGTCGTGCCGTAGCGCTCCCGGATCTCCGCGGGCGCCGCCTCGTACCAGTCGCGCCAGTAGTCGGTCTCCATCCGCTCGTGCCGGCGCACCTGATCGAGCGAGACTTGAAGCGGCTCCATCATTCAGAGAGTATGGTCGGCATGTCACGCCTCGCCAAGACCCGCCTCTCGCCCGCCCCACTCCCTAGCTCCCTCGCGAGATGCCTCGTGGCGCTGTGCGCCCTGCTGGCCCTGATCGCGGTGCCGCGCCCCGCGCGCGCCGACCACCCCGCGGTCGGGTTCGGGTCGGGCATCGCGGGGCCGATCATCACGATCCCGGCCTACACGCTGCCCGCGGGGAAGTGGGCGGCCAGCGCGAGGGTCGAGCACATCTCGTTCCGCACCTTTTCCGATTCGGAGCTGGTGCGACTGGCCCAGAACGGGATCGAGGCCCACAGCACTCGGAACGTGACCAGCCCGTCGCTGTCGGTGGCCTACGGCGTGAGCCGGACCTTCACGGCGGCCGCGCGGCTCCCCTACGTCGTGCGTCAGGACATCCGCGAGGGGCACCTCGAAGGGACCACCGCGGTGGCGCACCATCACGGCGACTCGCGAGGGTTCGGCGACATCACGCTGACGGGGCAGTTCCTGGTCTGGGACCGTGAGCGCGCCAAGGTCGCGGCCCTCACCGGCGTCAAGGCCCCCACGGGCCGGACGCATGTGGCGGATGTCGAGGGGGAGCGCCTCGAGACCGAGCACCAGCCCGGGTCGGGATCGTTCGATTTCCTGGAGGGAATCTCGGGATCGGCGCGGGTCCCGTTCGGATCGTTGGACGCGAACCTGCTGCTGGTCCTCGCGACCCACGGCGCGCAGGAGTCCACCCTCGGCAACCTGCTGCACTACAACGTGGCGGTCTCGACCAAGGTCTCGGGGGCGCACGAGCATCATCACGCGCCCGGTACTCCGCCGCATCGCGATCCGACCGTCGTGGGAGCCGACCTCATCCTCGAGCTGAACGGGGAATCGAGGGCGAAGGAGCGGGTCGGCGGGATCACCGACCCCAACAGCGGCGGCAACCTCGTCTATCTCTCGCCCGGAGTGCGCTTCGGCACGGGGTCGTGGAGCGCGAGCCTCTCGGCGGGATTCCCGGTCGTCCAGAGCGTGAACGGCACCCAGCACGAGACCGACTGGCGGCTGCTGGGCGGCCTCGGGATGTCGTTCTAGGCCGAGCTACTCCTCTTCCTTCACCGGAGCGTAGAACGACACGCCCCGCACGTTCTCGTCGACGCGGAGCCGCTCGTGGACGGACGGGAAGGCGCGGGCGCGGCAGTCGCTGCGCTCGCAGAGCCGGCAGGTGATCCCGACGGGGGTGGAGGCGGCCAGGTTCACGAGGTCGTAGCCGTCGGCGTAGATCACCTTCCGGGCCGAGTCCACGTCGCAGGAGAGCTGCAGGGAGTAGAGCACGTCGGGCGCGCGGTAGCCGCCGCGGTGCTTCCGCACGGTGCGCGCCACGGAGAAGAAAGCGTTGCCGTCGGGCAGCCGCGAGAGCTGCGTGTGGATGACGCCGGGCTGCAGGAAGGCGGTGTGCACGTTCCAGAGCGGGCAGAGCCCGCCGAAGCGCGGGAGCCGGATGCCGGTCGCGCTGAACTTCTTCGAGATGTTCCCCGCCAGGTCGATCCGCACCATGTCGAACGCGACCCCCTTCGCCCCCTTGCGGTTCAGCGTCGTGAGCCGGTGGCACACCTGCTCGTACGATACGCGGAAGCGGTGTCCCAGGAGATCCAGGTCGTACCGCAGGCTCTCGGCCGCACGGTGGAACTCCTCGTAGGGGGTGAGCACGGCGGCGGCGAAGTAATTGGCCAGCGCCACGCGGCAGAGCGAGCGCGCCTCCTCGGACGTGAGCGAGGGGTCGCGCGACATGAGGTCGAGCGTGTCGGAGCAGGTGAGGAGCCCGACCTGATGCGCGAGCTGGAAGTTGCGCGAGCCGCGCCGCAGCACCTCGGAGATCCAGAGCTCGCGCCGCTCGGGGTCGAAGCGGCGCACGGCGCCCCCCATCTCGCTCACGGTCAGCACCTTCACCCGCACCTTGAGCCGCTTGGCCAGGTACTCGGCCAGCGCGCCGAAGAGATCCTCGGTGTCCAGCTTCGCGTCCTTCCAGAGCCGCTCGGCCTCGGCCTCCAGCTCAGGGAAGTGATTCTGATGGCGCTGGATCAGGTCGGAGACCTGCTCCGAGGAGGGGCCGCTCCGGTCGATCCCCGCGAGGTCCTGGCGGTCCACGACCTCGGCGGCGAGCATCTCGGCCGAGCCGCGCGCGGCGGTGTAGGCGTGGTGCAGGTGCAGCACGGCGCGCGCGAGATCGGGCGTGGTGGCCACGAACTCACGCACGTCGCGCTCCGAGACGGTCTGCGACTCGAAGAGGGGATCGCCGAAGGCTTCGAGGAGGTCGGCCGAGATCTGCGAGTCCTCGCCGCCGGAGAAGGCGCGGAGATCCACCTCGAAGCGCTGCGCCAGGGCGAGCAGGAGGTTGGCGCTCAGGGGGCGCCGGTCGTGCTCGACCAGGTTCAGATAGGAGGCGGAGATCCCGAGCTTGGCGGCCATCGCCGCCTGCGAGAGACCCTCCTTGGCGCGGAGCGCCCGGATGCGTTTGCCCAGCCCTGTCGCCATTCTCAGAGTTTACATCATTTACAACTTTACCGAAAGATACGTACTTTCGTTATCATCTTAACTTCATGTCTTTCAAATACTTGTTGACTTCAAACCAGGTCGCCTTTACTATCGTGAATGTCGTCAACGAGGGGTGGGACGGGCTGACGACCGCGTCCTGCCCCTTTGCTGTTCGCAGTCAGGAGGTGAACCGTGGAAGCCACGACGATTACCCGCGAGCGCGCGGAGGGCATCGAGGTCCGAGGCCCCATGCGCCCGCTTTACGACGAGATCCTGACGGCCGAGGCGCTCGCGTTCCTCGCTCGTCTGACCCGCGAATTCCGTCCCCGCATCGAGGAAGCCCTGACCCGCCGCGCGCAGCGGCAGGCGCGCCTGGCCGCGGGGGAGAAGCTCGAGTTCCTGAACCTGCACCCCGAGGAATGGACGGTCGCTCCGATCCCGGCCGATCTCCTGAAGCGCGCCGTCGAGATCACCGGACCGGTCGACCGGAAGATGGTGATCAACGCGCTGAACTCCGGCGCCGACTGCTTCATGGCCGACTTCGAGGATTCGACCGCGCCGACCTGGGACAACAACGTCCAGGGGCAGATCAACCTTCGGGACGCCGTGCGCCGGACGATCGCCTTCGCCGATCCGGCGAGCGGGAAGTCCTATGCGCTGAACGAGCGCGTCGCGACGCTGCTCGTCCGGCCCCGCGGCCTCCACCTTCCCGAGCGGCATCTCCTCGTGGACGGGAAGCCCGTTCCCGGATGCCTGTTCGATTTCGGCCTCTACTTCTTCCACAACGCGCGCGAGCTTCTTTCGCGCGGCACCGGCCCCTACTTCTACCTCCCCAAGATGGAGTCGCACCGCGAGGCGGCGATCTGGAACGACGTGTTCGTGGCGTCCCAGGGCGCGCTCGGCGTGCCGCGCGGCTCCGTCCGCGCCACGGTGCTGATCGAGACCCTGCCCGCCGCCTTCGAGATGGACGAGATCCTCTGGGAGCTGCGCGAGCACGCGGGGGGGCTCAACTGCGGCCGCTGGGACTACATCTTCTCCTTCATCAAGACGCGCGCGCACGAGGCCGAGGCGATCCTTCCCGACCGCTCGCAGGTCACGATGGACCAGCCGTTCCTGCGCGCCTACGCGCAGCTTGCCGTGAAGACCTGCCACCGCCGCGGCATCCACGCGATGGGCGGGATGGCGGCGCAGATCCCGATCAAGGGCGATCCCGAGGCGAACGAGCGCGCGCTGGCCAAGGTCCGCGCCGACAAGCTGCGGGAAGTGAAGGACGGCCACGACGGCACCTGGGTGGCCCATCCGGGCCTGGTCCCGATCGCGCGCGAGATGTTCGAGGCGCACATGAAGGGGCCGAACCAGATCGACCGGAAGCGGGAGGACGTGGAGCCCTCCGCGCCCGCGCTGCTCGAAGTGCCCGACGGCACGCGCACCGAGGATGGGCTCCGCCTGAACGCGCGGGTCGGCATCCAGTACCTGGCGGCGTGGCTCTGCGGCAACGGCTGCGTGCCGCTCTACAACCTGATGGAGGACGCGGCGACCGCGGAGATCTCGCGGACGCAGGTCTGGCAGTGGATCCGGCACGGCGCGACGCTCGAGGACGGGCGGCCCGTGACTCCGGACCTCTTCCGGCGCGTCGTCGACGATGAGATGACGCGGATCGCCGGCGACGTGGGGCCGGAACGGTTCCGCGATGGACGTTACGACGAAGCGCGGGCGCTGTTCGTGCGGCTTTCGACGGCCGAAGCGCTCGAGCCCTTCCTGACCCTTCCCGCCTACGATCTGCTGGATCGGGTGGATCGGGACTGACCGCGCGACCTGCGCTACGGGAGAACACACCATGAAATCGCGAATTCGTCAGACCGGACCGTTCGAGAAGAGGGACCGCTGGGCCGGGATCGTCCGTCCCTACACCGACCGGGACGTCGCCGCCCTGCGCGGCACGGTCCAGGTCGAGCACACGCTCGCCCGCCGCGGCGCCGAGCGGCTGTGGTCGTTGCTGCACGATGAGCCGTACGTGTCGGCGCTGGGCGCGCTCACCGGCAACCAGGCGGTGCAGCAGGTCAAGGCGGGGCTCCAGGCGATCTACCTGAGCGGCTGGCAGGTGGCCGCCGACGCCAACCTGGCGGGGCAGACCTACCCCGACCAGAGCCTCTATCCCGCCAACAGCGTTCCCAGCGTGGTGCGCCGCATCAACCAGGCGCTCCTGCGCGCCGACCAGATCGAGAACGCCGAGCGGGTCCGCGCGGCCAACGGCAACGGGAATGGCAACGGACACGGTCCGGCCAAGGCGCCGCGCTTCTGGCTCGCGCCGATCGTCGCCGACGCCGAAGCCGGATTCGGCGGCCCGCTGAACGCGTTCGAGCTGATGAAGGGGATGATCGAGGCGGGCGCCGCGGGCGTCCATTTCGAGGACCAGCTCTCGAGCGAGAAGAAGTGCGGGCACCTGGGAGGCAAGGTGCTCATCCCCACCGGGCATTTCATCCGCACCCTGGTGGCGGCGCGCCTGGCCGCCGACGTCCTGGACGTCCCGACGCTGGTCGTGGCGCGCACCGACGCCGACAGCGCGCGGCTCGTGACCAGCGACATCGACCCGCGCGACCACGAGTTCCTGACGGGGGAGCGCACCCCCGAGGGGTTCTTCCGGATGCGGGGCGGCCTGGACTGCGCCATCGCGCGGGCGAAGGCCTACGCGCCCTACGCCGATCTCCTCTGGTGCGAGACCTCGACGCCGGACCTGGACGAGGCGCGCGCCTTCGCCGAGGGCGTTCACCGCGAATTCCCGGGGAAGCTCCTCGCCTACAACTGCTCCCCCTCGTTCAACTGGAAGAAGAACCTGAACGAGGAGACCATCGCCAAGTTCCAGCGCGAGCTGGGGGCGATGGGCTATCGGTTCCAGTTCGTCACGCTCGCCGGCTTCCACGCGCTCAACCACTCGATGTTCGAGCTGGCGCGGGCCTACAAGGAGAAGGGGATGACCGGCTACGTGCAGCTTCAGGAGGCCGAGTTCGCCTCGGAGAAGGACGGCTACTCCGCCACGCGCCACCAGCGCGAGGTCGGGACCGGCTATTTCGACGAGGTGATGCAGGTGATCGCGGCCGGCAGCGACTGCGCGACCCTGGCGCTCAAGGAATCGACGGAAGCGGCCCAGTTCCGGGCCTGATCAAGAACGGGAGGCGCATGCCGATCTATCCGGCATGCGCCATCCCTCGGTCCGCGGCGTCGGCGTCCGCTACCTGATCGCCGTCCTGTTGCCCATCTCCGGAGCGGTCCTGGTCGTCTACACGGCGGTGCAGCTTGCGATCGCGCACGTGACGCACAACGTGGCGCCTCCGCGGCGGATCGCCGAGTCCACCCTCCCCGCCGACGACCTTCCCGCCATGAACGGGGGCGGCTCCGAGCCGCGTCCCGCGCACGAGCCCGTTTCCGCGCCGGCGCCCCGCACGCGCTAGAATCACCTCCCTGGCATCCTGGGAGGGAGGGTCCCTGATCCGTCGAATCCAAGCCGTCGTTCGCCTGGCCGCCGCGGCCCTGGCCGCCGCATGCCTCGCCGCCGTATGCCTCGCCGCCGCTTCGCCCGTGCCGGCGCCGCCCGGGCGCACCGAGGCGGTTTTCGACACCGTGCCCGAATCGGTCCGCGCGCTGCTGCACCCCGCGACCGCCCTCCTGCCCGCCTTTCCGAACGAGAACCCCGCCGCCCTCGATCCGAGCCGGTGGGCCCCCAGCGTCGGCGACAGCGATCGGGTCTGCGCCCTGGAGCTGCGCACCTACGTGCGCGGCACCCCCGTGGCGCTGTCGGACATCCGGCAGCGGAAGCCGGGACAGTCCCTGTCGGCGCGGTATCTGTGCGCCTCCCGGACGTGGCGCGGCCCCCGCTATGCCGGCCCCTTCTACGTCTGGGACGGCCAGAACGCCCTGATCGAGCGGAGCTATCGGCAAACCGACGGGGCGCGCTACCGCGAGGATCTCTATCAGTACCGGGGGAACGGGCTGGTGTGGGCCTACCGCCATCGCGAGCGGAGCGAGGATCAGGTGGGGCCCTCGTTCATGCTGGACGAGTACTACGACCCGGACGGGAAGCTGGCGGGGTTTTCGGTCGAGCGGACCGGGCCCGACTCGCTGGCGGTGCGCTGGCGGCGCGGGGCCGTAGTGGAGGACGAGGCGTTCCGGAAGTGGGCGGGGGAGTTCCGCTAGGCTAGGCCGACACCTCCGCCGCGTCCAGAACCTCGCGCACCTTCTTGATCAGCGCGTCGGGCGTGAACGGCTTCTGGAGAAACGCCACCCCCGCGTCGAGGACCCCGTGGTGGACGATGGCGTTGTCGGTGTACCCCGACATGTAGAGCACCCGCATGCCGGGCCGCTCGCGCAGCACCTGGTCGGCCAGGATGCGCCCGCTCATCCCGGGCATCACGACGTCCGTCAGGAGCATGTGGATCGCCTCGCGGTGCTCGAGGAGGACACGGAGCGCCTCCTTCGGCCCGTGGGCCGGGATCACGCTGTAGCCCGCGTCCTTCAGGATCTCGGCGACCAGGTTGAGCAGCGACTCCTCGTCCTCGACCGCGAGGATCGTCTCCCAGCCGCGCGGCACGACGCGCGCCTGGGGCGTGGCGAGCGGCGGCTCGACCCCCGCTTCGTGGATCGGCAGGTAGACTTTGAAGGTCGCGCCCTGGCCGGGCTCCGAGTAGACCCACATGTGCCCCTGGCTCTGCTTCACGATGCCGTACACCGTGGAGAGGCCGAGGCCCGTCCCCTTGCCGAGCGCCTTGGTCGTGAAGAAGGGCTCGAAGATGCGGGCCCGCGTCTCCGAGTCCATCCCGATCCCGGTGTCGCTCACCGCGATCATCACGTAGGGGCCGGGCTTCACGTCGGGGTGGCCCCGGGTGTAGCTCTCGTCCAGGATCACGTTCGCCGTCTCGATGGTGAGCTTGCCGCCGCGCGGCATGGCGTCGCGCGCGTTCACCGCGAGGTTCATGAGCACCTGCTCCAGCTGGAAAGGATCGGCCTTCACGCGGCCGACCTCGCGATCGAGCGACGCGACCAGCTCGACGTCCTCGCCGATCAGGCGTCCGAGCATCCCGCTCAGGTTCCCCACCACCTCGTTCACGTCGATGACCTTGGGCTGCAGCACCTGCTGCCGGCTGAAGGCGAGGAGCTGCCGCGTGAGGGAGGCGGCGCGGTCGGAGGCTTTCCGGATCTCGTTCAGCTCGCGCTTGCCGATGTCGCCGGGGAGCCGCAGGTACAGAAGGTCGGTGTAGCCGGTGATGGCCGTGAGGAGGTTGTTGAAGTCGTGGGCGATCCCGCCCGCCAGCTTCCCGACCGCCTCCATCTTCTGCGACTGGCGCAGGCGGTCCTCCAGCCGGTTCCGCTCCGTGCGGTCGGCGATCACCGCGAGCACGCCGAGCGGACGGCCGCCGGGCACCCGGAGCGGCGCGCTGTAGACGGCGATGTCGATCATCGACCCGTCCTTCCTCCGCCCCCGCGTCTCGTAGGCCGTGACGGGGGCGCCCGCGCTGATCCGCTTCAGGACGTCCTCGTAATTCTTACGATCCTCCGTGTCCATGGGGCTGTAGGGCTTGCCGAGCATCTCGTCGCGGCCATAGCCGAACGTCACCTCCGCCGCGTGATTCCAGAGGGTGATGTTTCCCTTGGGATCGATGGCCGCGATCGGCAGCGGACAGGTCTCGATCACCGCCTCGAGCTCGGCCGTGCGCTCCCGGACGCGCTCCTCCATCCGGTCGCGCGCGTCGATCAGGTCGGTCTCCACCTCCGCCCGCCGGCGCACGTCGCGGCGCACCCGGTGCGTGGCGAAGGCGACCGTCACGATCCCGACGATTGAGCCGAGCAGGATGAGCACCGTGGAGGCCAGGGCGCTCTGCCGCGCCGCCTCGTCGCGATGGTGGAGGAGGATCGACTCCTGCTGGCGCACGGCCTGCAGCATCGCGCGGGCCTCGTCCATGACGATCCGCCCGCGGTCGTGGAGCAGCCACTGCCGCGCCGACTCGGCGCCCCCGCGCCGCCGGATCCCGATCCCCTCGGCCAGCATGGCCAGCCGCTGGTTCGTGAGCGAGCGGAGGTGCGCGACGCGCTCCCGCTGGTGGCCGTTGTCGCGCGTGAGGAGCCCCAGCGAATCCACCTCGGCGCGAAGCGAGACGGAAGCGGTGGTGTAGGGCTCGAGGAAGAGCGGATCGCCCGTGATCAGGTAGCCGCGCTGCCCGGTCTCGGCGTCGGCGAGCAGCGATCCCACGCGCGCGGCGTGCGCCATGACTTCCTGGGTGTGGGCGACGGAGTCGGAATTGCGGATCAGGGCCCGGATGGAGAGGAACGACACGACCCCGATCAGGATCAGCGCGAAGAGGGTCAGGCCGAACCCGAGGTTCACATGGCGGAGAAGGGCCTTGGGCACGTGGAGGGCTCCCGGTGGAGGCGCGCGCCGCACGGGACGCGGCGGCGGAACCGATGCAGGGAAAAGCCTATCGCCCGGCGGCGGAGGGCGTCAATGGCGCGAGCCCCATCTCCCGGAGGTAGCGCTCGCCACCCGGCCCGTTCAGGCGCCAGTAGGGAAGCCGCGTCGAGCGGAGAAGCTCCCCCTCGTCCAGTCCGTCGCGGCCCATTCTGCCGCGCGGAGTCCCCGTGGCGGACCACGCCCACTTGAGGACGCGGTGCGGCCAGGCCGCCTCGATCCAGAAACGGCCGGTGCGTCCGTCATCCAGGGTCGCGGTGTAGAGGATCGCCGGGAACGGCCCCGCGGGGACGCTCACGCGAACCGGATCGCGCGCGCGGGCGATCGTGGCCGCGACCCAGGCGGCGGGACGGTGGGCGAGGCGGGTGATGAAGGGGCTCGCGAGCAGGGGAAGGGAGCGCGTTCGCCCGGGCGGAAGGAAGTCGCCTCGCAGCCCGCGGAGCACGAGGAAGAGGTCGTCCTCGGCGATCCCCCCCGGCTTCATCGGCAGGGAGAGGGCGCGCGATTCGTCCTCGAAGTAGGAGCGCACGAATCCGCTGACCGCGCGCGGGCCGAACGCCTGCTCCTCGTAGACCTGGCCGCACCACTCGGTGCAGCTGAAGGCCGTCTTGACCGGAGAGAAGTCGCGGCTGTGCGTGAAGAGGGAGATCATCGTGTGGTAGTCGTAGATCCCGGTCTGGAAGCTGCGCGACAGGTTCAGCTTCAGCGCCTCGAACGTGTCGGCCGGGTTCCTCGCGGGGTCGTCCACCTTCACGCGCTTCGCCGCGCTGAAGGGCTCGGTGACGACGATCATGGCGCAGCGTCCCGCCCGGCGCTGGCCGTAGCGGGTGACGTGATAACTGTAGCCGTTCAGCTCGGCCCGGCCATCCTGCCACCAGGACTCGAAGGATGCTGCGGGCGGTGGCGCAGCCATCGCCCGCGGGGCAGGGCGCGGCGGGGCGCCTTCCACGCAGGCGACGGCAGCCGCGAGCCCGTACCCGAGCAACGCCGCGAGCGCGGCGCGCTTCAGCGCGGGAGCGCGGTGCGCACGGCCCGGAGCCGAGCGATCTCGCGGCGCACGAGAACGAAGCAGGGAAGCGTGGCGCCGCAGAAGGTCGCCTGCAGCCGCGGATCGGCTTGCCGCCCCGCCTCCACCGCCACCAGGATTCCCGCGAGCAGGATCAGGGCGAGCGAGATCGCCCCCTGGAAGCGCGCCATTTCCGTGTGCGGCCAGGCGTCCATCGGCCGGAGCAGCTCCCGCCCGTCGTTCGAGTCGGTGCATGCGTTCTTGAGCGGACAGGCGTTGCACATCTCCGCCTTGGCCCGGTAGCGGACCAGCCGCGCCTTCTCGTCCCGCTCGATCCGCCACAGGTAGGTTCCCTCCGAGCACTGCCATGCGTCGAAGGCCTGATGATAGCGGAAGCCGATCGCCTTCACGCGCAGCACCCGCGCGTGCGAACGGCGCGCGGCCCAGCCCAGCGCGGCGGCCACGCCGACCAGGAACAGGGCGTAGCCGCCGACGAACGCCGCCTCCTGAAGCGGCGTCAGGCCCGCGAAGGAGGTCACCGCTCCGCTCCGGCCGGCTCGGTGCGGGTGGCCGCGTCCATGAAGAGCGGCGCCGCCTCGCCGACCGCTTCCGGCACCCGCCGCGCGCCGCGCACCGCGTTCCAGGCGAGCCAGAGGATGGGGACCGTGCCCGCGATGAAGAGGAGGTCCCCGGGGAGACGCACCCATTCGATCCAGACGTTCATCCCGCTGGTGAGGAACTCGAGGGAGCGAGCCTCGACGTAGCCCGCCTTGACCGAGTGGTAGAGCTGCAGCACGCCGAGCGGGAAGAGAGTCGCGAAGGACATCCACGCGAGCCCGATGTTGAGGGCCCAGAACGAGAACTTGGCCGCCCGGTCCGACCAGCGGTCGGGCGGGGTGAGATAGCGCAGGCAGAAGAGCGCGATCCCGATCGCGAGCATGCCGTAGACGCCCATGAAGGCGGTGTGCCCGTGGTTCGCCGTGAGCGCGGTGCCGATCTCGTAGTAGGAGACGATCGGGAGGTTGATCAGGAAGCCGAAGATCCCGGCGCCGAGGAAATTCCAGAAGCCGACCGCGGCGAGGAACATGACCGCCCAGCGATGGGGGAACGCGCGCTTCCCCTCGCCCACCTGCGCCGCGCCGAGCTGGAGGAAGCTCCACGCCTCGACGGTCAGGAACGTCAGCGGCACCACCTCGGCCGCCGAGAAGGTGGCGCCCAGCGCCATCGCCTCCACCGGCGTGCCGTTGAAGTACATGTGGTGCATCGTCCCGATTACCCCGCCGATGGAATAGAGGATGAAGTCGAGGTAGATCAAAGTGAGCGCGACGCGCTCGTGCACGACGCCGAGGAGCACGAAGATGTAGGCCACGATCACCGTCGTGAAGAGCTCGAGGAAGTCCTCGACCCACAGGTGCACCACCCACCAGCGCCAGTACTCGGCGCTCGTGACGTGCGACGCGGTCTGCGCGAGGAGCCCGACTGCGTAGAACGCGGGGATGGCGAGCGCCGCGTAGAAGAACATCCAGGGCATGTTCCCCCGGTGCTCCTGATGCAGCCGCGTGCGAAGCACGCGGTAGAGGATCACCACCCAGAGCACGAGACCCACGGAGAGGAGCGCCTGCCAGAACCGCCCCAGGTCGAGGTATTCGAAGCCCTGGTTTCCGAACCACTCCCAGAGCCGCCCGGCGTAGCCGAAGATCCCCGCGTACTCGCCGGCCAGGCTGCCGAACACGACGAGCGCGACGGCGCCGAGGAGCCCGTACGCCAGGTAGTGCTGCCCCTTCGGTTCGCCCCGCGCGATCATCGGCGCGATGAAGATCCCCGCCGCCAGGTAGGAGGCCGCCACCCAGAAGATCGCGAGCTGGAGGTGCCAGGTGCGCGCGAGGTTGAAGGGGAGGATGCGCGCCAGGTCGATGCCGAAGAAGCCGGCGATCTCGGCGCGGTAGTGCTGCACCGAGCCGCCGAGCAGCGCCTGGCCGAGGAAGAGGAGTCCCATCACCAGGAAGTACCAGGCGGTCGCCCGCTGCGCCGGCGTGAGCGCGACCTCCCCGGGCGCGCGGAAGCCGATCCGCTCCTGGTCGCGCCCGTGCCATCCCAGGAAGCGCCAGCGCCCGAACACGGCGAGCATCACGCCGGTGCCGCCGAGGAGCGCGATCAGCGACAGGACGCTCCAGAGGAGCACGTCGGCGGTGGGGCGGTTCTCGACGAGCGGCTCGGGTGGCCAGTTGTTCGTGTAGGAGTAGTCCTTCCCGGGACGCCGCGTGGAGGCCGCCCAGGCGGTCCAGGCGAAGTAGGCCGTGAGCTGCCGCAGCTCGACCGGGTCGGTGATGGCGCGGGGGCGAAGGCCGAAGCGGGTGGTGGGCTCGGAGAAGAAGGCGGCGTAGCGCGCGACCAGCGAATCGTGCGCGGCGGAGCGCGCCGCGTCGAAGCGCAGGATGCCGGTGGCCGGCTCGTAGCGGTTGGTCTTGAACGCCGCCACCGTCAGGTCGCGCGCGCGGTCGGAGCTCGCGCCGCCGTAGGCGTCGCGCACCATCGTGGCGGACCGGCGGAGATAGTCGGCCGTGTAGTCGGGTCCGAGGTAGGCTCCGTGCCCGAAGATCGAGCCGTATTCCATGAGACCGTTCTTGAGGAAGACCTGCTGCCCCGCGGTGACGTCGGCGCCGGTGAAGAGGACGCGGCCGCTCTCGTCCTGGACCTGTTTCGGGATCGGCGGCTCGGCCTGGTAGGTGCGCATCGCGAGGAAGCCGAGGACGAAGAAGCCGAAGAGGAAGACCAGAATGGCCGCCTGGAACCAGGTCTTGGCTACGAGGAGAGGTCGCATGGGGATCTCCGTGATAAGCTCGCGCGGCGCCACGCCGGACCTGCCGATCGCGCCGAACCGGGGCCCTCCGCCCCGAGAGGAGGGAATCCTACCGATGAATCCCGAGACCGCAACCCTTCAAACCGAAATCGACCGCCTGGAGCGGGAGCTGCTCGAGGGGCGGGAGCGCCTCGCCGGGCTGAAGCGCAAGGCGCCGCGCCCGGCCGTGAAGGACTACACCCTCGCCGGATGGAAGGGCCCCGTGCAGCTGAGCGAGCTGTTCGCGGGGAAGCCCGACCTGATCGTGGTGCACAACATGGGGCGCGGCTGCCGCTACTGCACGCTCTGGGCCGACGGATTCAACGGCGTCTATCCGCACCTGGCCGACCGCGCCGCGTTCGTCGTCTGCTCGCCCGACGCCGTCGAGGTCCAGAAGGAGTTCGCGTCGGGGCGCGGCTGGCGCTTCCCGATGGTCTCGGGCAAGGAATCCACGTTCATCCAGGACATGGGATTCCGGAGCGAGAAGGGGTGGATGCCCGGCGTCTCGACGTTCCACCTGGAGCCGACCGAGGCAATCGTGCGCGTAGCGCACGATGGATTCGGTCCCTTCGATTCCTATTGTTCCGTGTGGCACCTATTCGCGCTTCTTGCCGAGGGTGTGAACGACTGGGAGCCGCAGTACCGCTACTAGCGCATCGCCCTCGCGGCGAGCGTCGCCGCTTCGTAGCGGAGCGATTTCAGATCTTTGTGCCCGTCCGGGTGGACGGCGTTCGTGAGCAGGACGAGATAGGCGTCCATTTCCGGATCGATCCAGAGCGAGACGCCGGTCCAGCCGCTGTGACCGAACGAGGCGCGCGAGAAGACCGCGCCGCGCGGCGCGGAGTAGGGGCTCTCGATGTCGAAGCCGAAGCCGCGCCGAACGCCGAGATTGCCCTCGCACTGATCGGTGGTCATCGCGCGCACCGTCTCCTCGGCCAGGATCCGGCGGCGACCGAGCATGCCGCGGCGGAGAATCATCTCGCAGAAGCGCGCCACCTCGCGCGCGGTGCCGAACATCCCGGCGTGCCCGCCGATCCCGCCCAGGGCTTTCGTGCGGGCGCGCGGATCGTGCACCGTTCCGCGCAGCCACTTCCCGTCCACCCGCTCGGTCGGCGCCACCCGTCCGCGGTCCTTGCGGCTCGTGCCGAAGCGGGTGTCGCGGAACCGGAGCGGCTCGAACAGGAGCTCGGCGGCGAGGAGGTCCAGTCCCTTCCGGAGCCGCCGTTCCGCCACGCCCTGCGCCAGCACGTAGCCGACGTCGCTGTAGGTGAAGCGGGCCCCCGGCGGCGCCTCGAGCGGCTCGCGCGCGATCGCGGCGAAGAGCGCGCGCTTGCTCCCGCCGTAGTCGGGAAGGGGATTGTCGGGGACGAAGCCGGCCGTGTGGGTGAGCAGGCGGTGGAGCGGAATCCGGCCCACCTCGGTGCCGGCCGTCTCGGGCAGGTGGCGCTCGACCGGGTCGAGGAGCGAGAAGGCGCCGCGCGCTGCGTGCTCCACCAGCACCGGCGCGGTCGCCATCACCTTGGTGAGCGAGGCCAGGTCGAAGATGGTGTTCCGGGTCACCCGCTCGCGGCGCGGGCGCAGGGCCCGGTGGCCGTAGGCCGCGTGATAGACTACGCGGCCGCGGCGGCCCGCGACCACGACGGCGCCGGGGATCAGCCCGCCGGCGATGCGGTCCCGCAGGAACACGGAGAGCGGCTTGAATTTGCGGGCGAGGGACCGGGAGCGCGCCCGAGGCGCTGGAGGGTTCGCCATGAGCGGCAGAGGATACGCGAAATGATCGGACATTCCAGCGCGCTCCGGCCTGCCGTTCCGCGGCGGCGCCGCGCCGGGCGCTTTGAATGATCCCGCTCCGCGACGAGAACCGGTCGGGAAGCTTCCCGATCGTCAACGTGCTGCTGATCGCGGCCTGCACCGTTGTATTTCTCTACGAAGTGACCCTGCCCACCGATGGGCTCAAGGCTTTCTTCGATCAGTTCGCCCTCACGCCGGGGCGCATCAGCTACCAGCTCGATTCCGGCTCGGGCTCCTGGGCCGAGCGGATCGCCCCCTTCTTCACCTCCATGTTCCTGCACGGCGGCTGGCTCCATCTGATCGGAAACATGTGGTACCTGTGGATCTTCGGCGACAACATTGAGGACCGGCTGGGCCATCTGACGTACCTGGTATTTTATCTGCTCTGCGGATTCGGCGCCGGCATCGTTCACACCATACTGAACTACGACGTTACGGTTCCAAGCATCGGCGCGAGCGGCGCGACCGCCGGGGTTCTCGGCGCGT